>CAZMCZ010000039.1:0-8409 GCA_964565145.1 uncultured Pseudobdellovibrionaceae bacterium
AATTTGAGTTTTTCAAGGATAGTGCGGAGTTCTTCTTGTGAAAAATACGTGATCTTGATCTCACCGCCGTCCTTACCCCTGCTGGAGACATGCACTTTCGTCCCAAAGTATGCCGCCAATTGCTCTTCGAGGATACGTTCTTGCGGATTTTTCTCTCCGCGAGCGTTCTCTCTCTGTCCTCCGACAACATGGGATGTTTTTTTCAAGACGCGTTCCGCTTCTCGCACGCTCAATCCACCTCGCATAATCGCGTCAAAAAGCGCACGTTGTTTCTCACTTTGCTCAATGGAGAGGATGACTTTTGCATGCCCCTCGGTGATTTTTCCTTCAATGATGGCGCGCTGAATTTCCACAGGAAGATGCAAAAGACGCATACGATTCGCAATGGCGCTTCTGCTTTTGCCGGTACGCTTTGCAATTTCATCTTGCGAGAGATCAAATTCATCGGCAAGTTTTTTGTATGATTTTGCTTCTTCTATAACATTGAGATCATGCCGTTGTACGTTTTCAATGATGGCTAATTCTAGTTTTTTCTGCTCTTTCATCTCACCACGGACAATCACCGGCACTTTACTGAGTCCGGCGCGCTCGGCCGCGCGCAAACGCCGTTCGCCGGCGATGATTTCATATCCGTTGTCTTTTTTGAGGACAACGAGCGGTTGCAGGACACCGTGCTCTTTAATTGAACGCGCGAGCTCGGAAAGTTTTTTCTCATCAAAATACATCCGCGGTTGCTGTGCGTTTGGTACAAGGTCTGCAATCGGCACGCCAATCACCGCAACGCTCTGCTCTGTGGCATCCTTTTGTGGTTGCACCTTGTCTCGAGCAGGACGCAGTGGCATATCCCCAATCTGTGGTGCCTTCGTATAAACCGTTTGCGATGCAATTGGTTTTTTCTCCGTCGCTTGTTGTGACGCCTTGGCAGAAGACAAATCCTTTGCCGTGTCCTTTTTGCCGTTTTTGTTTGGGATGAGTGAAGAAAGTCCACGCCCCAGTCCATGTTTATCTGCCATAATATTATTGTTCTAATGCGATTATTTCTTTTGCGAGGAATTTATACGCGCGCGCGCCCTTGTTCATATAGTCAAAAACATTAATCGCCTGCCCAAAACTTGGCGCCTCTGCCAAGCGCACACTTCGTGGGATAACGGCATCAAACACATGTCCGGGAAAATGTGCCCGCATATCATTAACGACTCCGCGCGCCAAGCGATTTCTCTTGTCATACATCGTCACAACGGCACCCATGATTTTGAGCTCCGGTTGCAAGCCCTCTCGCACCAGTTCAATCGTTTCAAGAAGTTGCCCGAGGCCTTCCAGCGCATAGTATTCCGCTTGTACGGGGATGATAACCTCATCCGATGCAACGAGTCCATTAATCGTCAAAACGCCCAAACTCGGCGGTGAGTCAATGATAATATAATCATAATCAGAACGAATTTCTCGCAGAACGTCATAGAGACGATATTCCCGATTTTCCATATCAACCAATTCCACATTTGCTCCTGCAAGATCAGCCGTCGCCGGGACAACGCTTAGGCGCGGTGTCTTCGTGCGAATAATGGCATCTTTGATTTGGCTGTGCCCCGTCATCGCACTATAGAGACTATGCGTCACATTGCGCGGGTCAATGCCAAGTCCGCTTGTGGCATTTCCCTGCGGGTCAAGGTCAATAAGCAAAACAAACTTCCCAAGCTCTGCGAGATAGCTTGCGACGTTAACGGCAGATGTCGTCTTTCCGACACCGCCCTTTTGATTGATAAATGAAATCGTTTTCGCCATAATACGTTCATTATACTACAGATTTACCAAAACAAAAAATCGCATCTACGATGCGATTTCTTACACGTCATCTTTTGTGCCTCGGGAGAGACTTGAACTCTCACTCTATTGCTAGAACGGGATTTTGAGTCCCGCGCGTCTACCAATTCCGCCACCGAGGCATCGTATCAAAAAAATGACACAAAAAATATCATCAAAATATCTACGCAATGTCCATAGTACAATATTCACCAAACAAAATCAAGTACTTGTACTCTTCTGAGCAAGTTCTACGACATTTTCCAAAAGACACGCAATCGTCATGGGCCCTACACCGCCCGGTACGGGACTCAAGTAACCATCTGTATCACAAAGCGCTGCAGCATCAACATCGCCCAACGTCTTCCCATCGACGATGCTAATGCCCCCGTCAATAACAATTGCGCCGGGTTTAATGTATTTCTGTGTAAGAACCTGCGGTGTACCACAAGCACTAAAAACAACATCGGCAGAGAGGATCACCGCTTGCATGCAGGCTACCTTTTCACAAGGCACAAGTGTGACGCGCAGTCCACGTCGCGTACACGCAGCGACCATCGCCTGCGTAAAAACATCTGACTTACCAATGATAACGGCAGACTTTCCGTCCAAATCTTCACCACTTTCCTCTGCAAGTGCAAGAAGCGCCTTTGGGAACACCGGCCAGAGGGCATCAACATCACCATTTATAAAGTTCTCTATATTCTCAGGATAAAAACCATCGGCGTCTTTCTCCGGCCCAATGAACGCTATGATCTCGTCAGTGTCCAGACCACGAGGCAATGGCAGTTGTACGATGATACCGTTAATATCCGGATCTTCCCGCAAAAACGTTATCACAGACGTTATATCCTCTGCGGATTCATGCGATGAAATTCTATAAACATGCATGTCCACGCCCACTTTTTTTGCCGCTTTTTCTTTGAGCTTGACATAAAGGTGTGACGCCGGATCATCCCCCACAAGCACCACGGCAAGACTTGGCGTAAACGGCAATTTGTCTACGCGCTCTTTTAGCAGTTTCAAACGGTTCTCTGCATATTTTTTTCCATCAAGAATTTTCATTTGTCTATTTGATATACAATTTTTTCATAGAGACACACGCTCTATAATTTCCCATAAAACTCTTGACGTGTCCCCTGCTTTATGTAACGAATTATATAATAATTCTTATAGAAGTAAACAATCATTTTGTGTAAATTATTCTATATCAATAATATCTAAATCTTTTGTCTGGATATCCCCTTTATACAAAACCTGTTGTAAATGCGTGTGAAAAAATGGCTGTTCATCAGCCCGCTTTTTTTCTCGCAAATATGACCTCATCGCATCAGAAAAATGTGGATCTATTAAACTTGGATCAAACGTTAAAATACTTTTCTCTGCAGGACGAAGATGATGAGACACTATAAGTGCCAACCTTTCATTTTCTAAATTTGATAACGGAATTTTAAAATAAGATCCCGGCATACCAACAAAGCCAGCATCAATTAGTTCTTGATGAATTTTTCTTGGATGAACGGGAGAAAGAAAAACAACATCTCCCCATTTGCAATGTAATGGATCAATATGTTTTGATAATAATTCTTCACGACCACTATACTTTTCTAATTCTTTATCATAGAGCCTACCATCGAGATCTTTCAATGTGGACAATGGGACAATAGAATCGCCTTTAAATTCACTTGGTACTTTGTGATATACAAACGTATCTTCATTATTTTTCTCTTGATTCTCCGCCCCAGCATCAAAAGAACATTTTGGTTCTCCAATCATTATATTTTATACATTAAATAATTACTCCACAGTGACACTTTTTGCGAGGTTTCGCGGTTGGTCAACATCGTGTCCACGAGCAATGCCGACATAATACGCCAATATCTGCAACGGTACCACAGAAAGAATCGGCGTAAGCATCTCTAACGTCTTGGGAATCATAATCGTATGATTGGCATGTCGCTCTACTTCCGTACACCCTTTCGTGGTAATGGCAAGAACCCGCCCTTTGCGCGCGCGAATCTCCTCAATCGCGCTAAGTGTCTTCTCGTACACACTATCGCGTGGCGCAAGGATAACCGTAGGAAAATCCTTATCCAAAAGTGCAATTGGTCCATGTTTCATCTCACCGGCGGGATAGCCCTCTGCATGCGTATAAGCGACTTCTTTGATTTTTAACGCCCCTTCTGATGCGATGGGATAATTATATTTACGCCCGAGGTAGAAAAAATGCTCATATTTTGCATACGTTCGCGCAATGCGTTTGATCTTTTTTTCTTGCAAAAGAATCGTATCAACATGCCGTGGAAGCGCGCGTAATTGTGACAAAATACGACGCCCCATCGTCATAGACATCGCACGTTGTCGTCCGAGAAGTACTGTAAGGAGCACAAGGATGGTTAACTGAGACGTAAACGCCTTCGTACTTGCAACACCGATTTCCGGTCCGGCATGATTGTAGATGCCGGCATCCGTTTCTCGTGCAATCGTAGAACCCACGGCATTAACAATCCCCAATGTCAGTGCGCCTTTGTTTTTTGCTTCACGTACAGCGGCGAGTGTGTCGGCCGTTTCTCCGGACTGTGACAGGGCAATCACCGCCGTGTATTTGTCAATAAGCGGTTTGCGATAGCGAAATTCACTTGCAAATTCCACTTCCGTCGGAATGCCGGCATATTCCTCCAGCATGTACTCTCCCACAAGCGCCGCGTAATACGATGTCCCGCAAGAGACAAAGACGATTCGCTTTATCCTGCGCAGTCTCGCTTGCACGCTTGTCAATCCGCCAAGGCATGCCAAGCCGTTTGAGAGATCGATACGCCCACGCATTGCATCTTCAATCGCATGTGGTTGCTCATGGATTTCCTTAATCATGAAATGGTCAAAACCTTCTTTTTGCGCCTGTGCGTCACTCCATTCCAGACGATGTTCTTTTTTGTGACGTATTTTTTTGTTTAGTGACTGTACAGAGGAATGCTCCGGTGTCAAAATCGCCATCTCCCCATCATCGAGATAGATGACCCGATCAGTATGCGCAACAATAGCACTGGCATCTGACGCTACGATAAAGGCATCGCGTGCAACACCGATCACCAGCGGCGAGCTCTGTCGTACGACAATCAATTTCTCCGGCTCATCGGCATGCATCACTGCCAACGCATACGTTCCGCGAATATGTTTTAGCGCAAGCAAAACCGCCGATGCAAAGTCTTCTGTTTTGTTTTCTTCTTCAATGAGATGAGCGAGGACTTCCGAATCCGTATCAGAGACAAAATGATGTCCCGCATTGCGAAGCATTTTTTTGAGCGGTGCATAATTTTCTATGATGCCGTTGTGCACCAATGTAATTTTACCGGCGGTATGAGGATGCGCATTTTTTACACTTGGTGAGCCATGTGTCGCCCAACGTGTATGCGCGATACCGCAGTGCCCCTGCGTGGCGCGCGTTAGCATTTTTTTCTCCAATGCCGCGACTTTCCCGACGGCTTTAATGCTCTGGATTTTTTTGCCCGTATGAATTGCCAGTCCCGCACTATCGTATCCGCGATATTCCAACCGCTTTAAACCATCAAGCAAAATATCATCTGCCGAACCTTTTCCAATGTATCCAACAATGCCACACATCGTATTTTTCTAAGAATTACACTGTTTTAGTGTATCATATCTGTTCTTTTGTGTATAAACACTTATCCACCATACTCTGCAATAATACGCAGGACATCATTCATCGTCTGTGCTTGTTTGCACGCTTTCCCCTCCAAAGATAACTCCCTGCAAAACGCTTCTCCCAGTCCTTGTTGTCGATAACGACCGGACGCGCGCATCATGAGAATGCCTTGCATTGTGCGATGCCGTGCAAGGACTGCGCGCAGATGTTCCCTACGGTCTTCGCAATAAACGGCCGTCTTGCGTCCGTGTGTTTTTTGCAATGCCGTGATGGCGTCCGCTTTTGCAATCTCGCCGACACACTGATCTTTGAAATACTGTTCTATGCCACTGCCATGGAGTTTTCGTTTTTGCAGTGTCGGTGAGCCAAATGTTACGAGAAAGAGCTCGTGTCCCAATGCAAGAAGCGCTTCTAAGCCCGCAGGAACATCAGCAAAAACATAACGTGATACATCGCGTGTAAAGCGTGTCATAACTCGATGGATGTCTTTTTCTTCTACATGGTATTCATGAGACAAAATCCGCACATGCCTCTGGTAAGAGTAATTTGTGATACCGCGACGTTGACGCGCTTTCTGATAGGATGTGTCAAAGTCATGGGGAGAAATGTTGAGCTCGTGTACAAATGCCTTTTTGAAATCACGCGTAAAGGCACCGGTATCAAAGAGAACATCATCAAAATCAAAAAAAATCTGCATAAAAAGACTAAACGATTTCAATCATCCGCGTATCACCATGATTGATGACATACGCAATCGCTTCTGCAAGTTTGTCACCATCATGACGAATAAATGCCCGTGTATGAGCAATCGCATCACTATTGTTTTTTGTCATGCGCTCCCGACGCAACAAATCACCTTTGACAATTTTGTACGAACGGTCCATGTAAGCATCTTCATTACACTGCACGAGAGAATGCGCACCTTCTTTTTTTTCATAGCGTGCAATGAGCGATTGTTGTGGCACTGTCGTATTATAAAACACATCATTAATTCTTCCACGGCCAATGTATTGCTCCAGTGCGTACACATAATCCGCGACATCAAAATTGCTCGTATGTCCTTTTTTGTTTGTCAGTGGCGCGATGAAAAACACGCGTGCCGACGTTTTCTTGATTGCCTTTGCAACGCTACTCAAAAGCAAATTTGGCACAATGCTCCCAAAATGATCTCCCGGTCCAATAATGATGATGTCTGCCATCGTGATGGCATCAATGGCACGCCGATTTGCACGCACGCGCTTAGAAAGCTTCACATCGTGAATGCCAATGCGACGAATATCCTCATTTTCATCAAGCTCTTTTTCTCCATTGATGACCCGTCCGTCTTCCAACGTAATTTTGAGACGCATGTCTCCTTCACTGACCGGCAAAACCGTTCCGCGCACGTTAAGAATTTTTGTCGCTTCCTCAATCCCCGCAGAGAAATTCCCCGTGATTTTTTCCAATGCCGTAAGCAAGAGATTACCAAAACTATGTCCCTTCAATCCCCCATGCTCAAAGCGATAATTCATAAGCGAGCGCAAGGTTATTGTAGAATCTGAAAGCGCCACCAGACACTGGCGGATATCCCCCGGCGGAAGCGCACCCAATTCATCACGCAACACGCCTGTTGATCCTCCATCGTCTGCCATTGTCACGATTGCACTAAGGTCATAAGGATATTTCTTCAATCCTCGAAGAAGCGTATACGAACCTGTGCCACCACCGATTGTTACGATTTTTTTTCTTTGCATCATCTTTTATAGAATATTTTTTATTACTTCCTGCGCTTGTACCAATGCCTCCGGCGTGCCAATGGGAAACCATTGCGTCGTGATCACAACATGGACCGGGAAGGATGTCCGCGCCGCGACAAGCGTCTGTGGCAATCCATATTCCGTATCAGAGATCGCGCAAAGTTCCATGTCAAAGTATGCCTGAGAGAGAACATACGCACCGGTGTTTACCAATCCGCACACATGTGGATGGGGACGCTCAATGACGCTCTGCAAAAGATTTTTGGCATCAATGGTCACAAGACCAAACGCCTCCGCGTCATCACTCTCATAAGCAAGAAGTGCAAAATCATACATAAGCATCTTCTCCAAATCTTTCTTGCGATATAAATCGTCCCCCATAAGCACAAGAAACGGTTCGTCACCGACAAGGGATTGCACAAGCATCACTGCACCGCCCGTACCATTGAGCTTTTTTTGCGTGACATACCTTATTGTCATGCCATGATATTGATTACCAAAAAACGCCTTAATCTGCTCTCCCAAATATCCTATAACAAAAATAACCTCATCAACACAGTCCGGTAATTGCTCTACCGTATAAGCGAGTTTTGGACGCCCCAAAATAGGCAACATCGGCTTGGGACAATCATCCGTTAATGATCCCATCCGCGTCCCGCGTCCCGCCGCTAAAATCACTGCTTTCATAAACCTTTCATATAAACTTTCTGCACGTAAACATTATTATATCACACCGGCGCATGAGTGCTAGATATTGACATTATACACGTTTTCTCTTATAGTAAAGTTCTACATTAACAAACAGGAGGTTACGATGCTAACGCTAAAAAATCCCAAGCAGAAAGTCGCCTATTCACCTGATACATTGCGACTATTGCAAAAACTAAAGAATGACACAACAAGTTTTGAAGATCTGGAAAAAATCTTCTTCCCACAAAACAATCCGACAGATAGAGAAAGAACCTGGTTCACAAGGCTCATTACAAATGCCATGATCTTTGATCTCATTACGCAAAAAAAGAAAAAATACAAGATAACAAAAATCGGAAAGGCATTTCTCAAACATTGCACGAAAAAGGAGGCGTCGGATCGACAACACAAAAAGTACATTGCAAAACTGGAGGATAAGCTCCTAAAAAAATTTAAAAAGCTCAAAAAAAAGAGCTAACAGTCACCACACAACCGGTAGAGACATTCTGCCGGTTTTTT
>CAZMCZ010000040.1:0-1599 GCA_964565145.1 uncultured Pseudobdellovibrionaceae bacterium
GTGTGGTGGCGGTATTTGGTGCATCCGCCGCAAAGAGGGCGTGTGGGACGGCAAAGACAACCAAGAGGAGAAGGATTTTGCAATAGTGACGCATAAAATACATAGAGAGAAAGAGTTACTTTTTAGAAGTCGTTGCAAGACGCAAAAGGATTGTTGGTGTGATGAGCATGAGTCCGATGATGAGCACCATTTTGAAGAGGAAGAGGATGTAGCCCGGTGTATTTTGCGCGATAGAGGCAAAGACTCGTGAGGATGGTGTCTGTGCTGTGAGCTGTGGCGGTGTGGC
This sequence comes from uncultured Pseudobdellovibrionaceae bacterium, assembly GCA_964565145.1. Taxonomy (GTDB): domain Bacteria; phylum Patescibacteriota; class Minisyncoccia; order Moranbacterales; genus JALWEZ01. Next base: position 287 of record CAZMCZ010000040.1, read on the forward strand.
AATGATTGTGGCACGTGTTTCCAATGGGCGCGGTGAGGTCTGAAATTGTGAGATGCCGAATTTTTGTTCAAAGAACGTTCTGCTTTCCAGTGGGACGGAAAGACGAGCACGTAGGATTACCGATGTTAATTTTTTTGTTGGCGCAAAGGAGATGCTTTCACCATCGCCATACGATGCACCATCGACGATCCACTCTTTTTGGATGAGGTCTTGTGTGAATGTCGGCGTAATTTCTGCTGTAAGTGTCAGAGACTCACCGGCCGTTGCTTCAAAGGTATAGGAGCTTTCGTCGCTCGTGCGCTCCCCCGTCGTGTCGAGGTATTCCCCGTAGACTTTTTTGTTGGCGCCATCTGATGGGACGATGCGAATTGTCGGGTCAGAAACGCGGAAGTTTCGTGTAATGGTCTGCGTATCACGGGGTTTACTTGGATTGTTTGTCGTCGCAACGACATCAAGGAAGGCACCAATGTGTTCTGTGACGGGATAGTAGACAATGCTGTTATTGGGCGCACACTCTGCAATGTTGGTATTACAATACACCGGCTTCCCATTGACGCTCCACTGGACATCTTGGACGTTTTCGTCTAGTTCCGGCACTTCCAGTGCGAGGACCTCACCGCGTACTGTGCGACAGAGTGCATGATCGGCGGGTTGATCCTCGGTGCAGATCTCTACGCCCTTGGTAGCGCGGTCTGCCGTTACGGTTGTGTTGTAGGCTTTGATCAGTGAGGGGTTTTTGGTAATGGGGATGAGAATGCTTCCCTTGCCAAAGTTGGTCTCATAGGCCTGTGATCCGGGCTCATTAACCGTAACAAGCGCTTTGAGAAATCCATTGCCATCGGGACCGAAACACTCATCCGGAATATTCTCTGTCGGGACGTTTAATGTCGAGAGACCTGAGCCTTCAATGACACGATGATTTCCGACATCGCGCACGGTGCCGAGTGGCTTGGTGATATCGGTATAGGTTGTATCATTGAGCACGTCGGTGATATTAATAAAGGAATCGCTGTCTTGCTCCGGTGCGCAACTGATGTTCCAACGATAATTTGTTTGCTTTGCACTGGCGTCGCTGGCAGCTTTTTTGTTGGTGGCGTTGGCGCTTAGAGGAATTGTCGTCCCGGCTGCTCGTGGGACAACGGTGTTGGTATCACCGGCAGAAACGCGCACATCGAGGTCGTTTCGCTCAGACCCGCCCGGTCGCACGAAGTTGTTTCCTTCAAAAATACAACGATTGAGATCATCACGCGTGAGGACGATTGTTGGGATTTTTACCGCTTTACCGCGCGCCGACGGTTTGTAGAATTTTTCCG
>CAZMCZ010000040.1:1699-8293 GCA_964565145.1 uncultured Pseudobdellovibrionaceae bacterium
GCGGTGATAAAGTCTTCGCCGATGAGGTCTGTAAGATTTGGCGGGGCAAAGCCATCAGATCCACCCATAAAAGCATGAAAGCCATCGGCGTTGCCATCGGCATTACCCAGGGGGCTTACACCAAATTCAGAATCATCGATTTGATCATTGTTGCTATCGGGGGAGCCCGGTCGATTGTTGAATTTATCATCAAAACGATCAACGTCAAAATACATTTTGACATGTTGCAGGAGCGCTTCTTTTTTGTACTCCTCAATCTTGTCATAAGAGGGCTTGTCATCACCACGCTTAAGGTACCAAGTGTAGTAGGCGGAATCCGGATTGGAAATGCCTGTTACTGTTGCATGTGCGGTAACCTTTTCTCCGGGGCGCGGGTTCTCCGGCGCAAAGGTGATAGAAACTTTTGGTGTCGGTGCTTTGTTTTGTATGATGTTTGATCCTTCTGTAAGGGGTCGTAGTGCCTCATCAAGCTTAATATTGAGGGAGTCTTCTATAAAGTTTTCAAGCGCGCCAACAACTTGACGCCCGATACTCTTACCGACAGCGTCCATGACGATGGATACTGGATTTTTGAAAGCATTTGCTGTGAGTGGCGTCAGCGTGAGAAAAGACAATTGTGCGCAGAGCGCGACAATGGCAAGCAGTTTTTTGGTTTTTGTATGCATAAATAGTGGGTTAGGATATAAAAATGATTATACTATCAAAAACGATTTTCATCGTAATGGGAATGATTGAGACAAGGAAGATGCGATTGCGCAGTGTCGTCGGCGAGAAAAGTAACAGTGGAGCATAGAATACAAGAACAACCCACCACGGCAGAGAAGAGGGAATCGCTTGTAGCAATGGAAAACTCAAAAGAACAAAAAGCATGAAAGGGAGAACTTTTTGGACAATGGGATGTTGTCGTGTGAGGATGTGCATGACAAAACCGTACGCAAAAAAGGCATAAAGGACAAGCGGGATGATGAGGACAGAAAAATCAAGAAAAAGAATCTTATACCCAACGTTTTGCACGAGTGTCTGATACGTCGTCAGTGGGTGGACGTGTGTAATTCCATAAGAAAATAACGCAATAAGAACAATCCCCGCAAAAAAAGGAATGACGACGGAAATCCATGTTATGGTGGTGCGCTCTAGGCGGAGTGATGATTTGTTGAGTACGACACGTAGATACAAAAGTGGCATAAAGACCAAAAAGACCAGCATGGCCGTGAGGGACTCCATCGTGCCCTGTGTTGGGAAAAAGAAATACAACAGTAAAACACCAATCACAAAAAGCAAAGAAATGCCGTTGCGCAAGGCGTCATTTGTGGGGTGCGGTCGATGTGTCATGGTTTTTGTTTCTAGGATTGCTCTTTCTAGTATACCATATATTCAATCGTTTTTGTGGCACTGTGGCTTTTATGGTGTGGAAAACGTTTTTTGTCTGATTGAGGCTCCACGACAATACTAGGTATTTTTTTTGAGGTATTTTTTTGCTCTTTCCGCGCGTTTTTTGAGAACCATGTTTAAGAGGAAGAGGCGGACGATTGACCACGGGAAGAGATTGATAATCGGGATAAGAGCGACAAAAAACATGACAAGGTGACGAAGGCGTTTCGTGAGAAATTTTCGCATAAAACTGGAATGACGCCAATAGAAATAAATGAGGTAGAGGGTGATGGGCATTTGAATGAGAAATACAAGAAATCCAATTGTAAGCACGAGTGTCAGTCCTAGAATCGTTATGCCACCGCTTACAGCTTTTCCAATGATGCCAAAGAGACTGACAAATTTAAGATATTTTTCCAAATAACCCAATAATCCTACGGCGACAAGGTCAATCGTTCCCAACAAGAAACTGCCGGCTGCCAATGCATAGGCAAAGATAAACGGCGCTTTTTCATACGCGCGAATCGCTTTGTGTGCTTTGGCGATGCGTTCTTTCTGTTTTTTGCTCTGGTGGCGTGGCATCATGCTCTGTGCACGCGCGCGCAGAAGTCTTCGGCGTGCGTGCCCTTGGGCGTCGGCACCCTTTTTTAACAGGGGTGTACGCATAGGGCGCACGGGTTGTTGCGCGGCAACGACATACGATGGTTGACGCGCAGATGGTTGGATATCTGTTGCGCGCGCTTGCTGGAGGGCGGCGCGATACTGATTGTGGCGTTGTGCATCTGCTGTGGCCGGCATAAAAACTCCCAACGGGTATTAAGGGATTAAAGTTCTGTCGTTTCCCCCTCTAATGCTTCTTGGGCGGCGAGCTCTTCTTTGGCTTTTTCGATTTCCAGAAGTTGCTGTGGGTCTGATGTGATGATCTGATCTTCGCCATAGGAGGAGACGACTTTGATTGCGGCGTGTTTTGGCCCGGCAAAAAAGATGCCTTCGCCCACATTGCTTTCCAAGAGGAGAAATTTCTCATGATCGGTGAGGTAGAAGGTTTCTGCAAGGATGTCAATGCTTGCCGGAGACTGTCGCAAGAGGAGTTGCAGAGATGAGTTGGTAACGATTGGCTTGCCGTAGCGATTAACCAAAAAGTCGGCAATATCTTGCGTGATGGTGGTAAGTCCGGTGAAGTATTTGCGACAGCGCTTCGCAATGCCAAAGAGAAAGGACGCGGCGTCTTCGTTTTGCATCATGACCCATGCTTCATCCACGACGACGAGACGCTTGGTCATATTGACGCGCATTTCGTTCCAGATGTATTGAAGGATTAGGTACATGGCAATCGGGCGCAGTTCTTCTTCGAGGTCACGGATATTAAAGACGAGGAGTTGATTGTTGACTTCAATGTTGGTGTGATTGTTGAGAAAGCCCGCAAAAATACCTTCGGTGTATTTTTGGAGACGTTTTGCGAGAGAGTCTCCACCTTCCATGCTTTCAAGGACTTCGTGGAGGTCTTCCATTGTGGGATAATCGCCATGTGTATTGACGCTAAAATTTGAGTTCTCGGTGATATCTCGTACGGCGTAGGTCTCACGGATGGCGTTTTCGAGGATGGTATCTTCTTCGGCAGAGACTGCGCCAAGCATGAGGTGTAAAAGACCGATGAGATTGGCAATCGTATTGCGGAAAATGTCTTCCGGACGCTCATCCGCCGGTACGCGGGGCAATTCAAAGGGATTGATGTGTGCTCGCGCACCCAGAGAAATACGTACAAAGGTCCCACCGACCGCTTGGCAGAGATGCTCGTACTCACTTTCCGGGTCGATGACGATGACGTTGGTATTAAACATCATGGCACGCAAAATCTCCAGTTTTACGAAGTAACTCTTCCCCGCCCCGGACTTTGCAAAGATGACCATGTTGGCGTTTTCCATATTGAAGCGATCAAAGAAGATCAAGCTGTTGTTGTGTCGGTTGATGCCGTAGAGAAGTCCTTCATTGGAGGAGAGGTCGGCACTCACAAAGGGAAATGTCGTGGCAAGCGGTCCGGTATTGAGATTGGTGCCGGCGTCCAATTTGTCTTCACCAAGCGGTGCCGTGGACATATAGCCATACTCCATGCGCATAATTGCCGTTTTGGTATAGACGAGTTGCGCTTCAAGGATGGCGCGCACTTCATTGCGTCGATCAAGGAGCTCTTTTTCGCTCTGCGCATAAAACGTCATATAGAGACCAAAGCGAAAAAACCGCTCCGTACCTTGCTGGAGACTGTCGCGCAAGTCTTCAACATTCTCCATGGCTGTTTCGAGCATTGGGTCGCGTATTTTACCGCCTTCCGCTTCAATATTCATGCGTGATTGGAGGTGTGTCGCGGTTTTGCGGAGGTTTTTGAGCACGACATTGGTTTCCGCCGGGTGGATAAACATCGCAACATCCATCGGAAAATCAATATTTATAATCGGTGAAAACCAATTGTTGTTGAGGTAGCGCGGATAGGCGACGACAAAGATGGTGCTGGCCAATGCCTCGCCAACTTGAATATGGCCCGCTTCAATTTTGACGGCACTTGGTGCGATGAGATCGCGGACGGTTGCAATGCCCTTTGTGTAGACCTCTTCATTTTCCAAAATGGGGTCTTTTTTCTTGGGAGTCTTTTTGAGTAGTTTTTTGCGAAACATAGTGGCTTATTCTTTACGTGTAATAACTTCCGTTTTTTCAATGTCTTTGATCGCCGTCTGGACAAATGTGGATGGATTGTAGACGTTGTAGTAGAGTTCGATGAGTTCTTCGGTGTTGAGTGCGGTAAAGTGCAGTCCCGTGCCACCAAGCGCCGCCGCAACATGGTCCACGCGTTGCCAGAGTTGGTTTTTGTATGTTTCAAAGAGTTCGTTTTTTTCTTGAATCTTGTTTTTGGGATTGAGGACGTCCCCGATTTTTCCCAAGACGCCTTTTGATTTTGTTTCAATGGGCGCAAAAGGCACAATGATATAGAAGTACTTGCTCATGATGTTGATCTTTGTCGTGAGTTCTTTGATAAACGCCGTGTATTCCAGGGTCTGGAGGCGAAGCAATTCATTGTGTTGCACTTTTGTCGTTGTGCGCAGACGTTCAAGGTAGGGCGTGATGTTGAGTTTGCGAGAACTTACGACGATCTGCACAGGAAAGTCCAGCGAGTTGAGGAAGTTTTTGTATGCACCAATGACGGCGTCTTGCTCATCAGAAGATTTGAGGTCAAAGTTCATGGACGATACAAGCAAGACACTGCGCAAAGCGCCGTTTTTGAGGACGACGACACCATCTTCAATCGCTGCGATGTCTACGTAGCGCAATGTGCTCGTGCCTTTGGCATTCTTTTTTGTTGAGAGGAGTTCCATTTTTGTTTTTGATTGTTATCACTAAATCCCTCTCTGCAGAGAGAGTGCTTTCATTATACACGATAAAAGGTGATTTCCCAAATACCGCTAAAAAGATATGGAGACACAGAATAAACTATTTTTTTTGCATGTTTTGTTTGAGAACTTGCGCGATGCGTTTATTGCGGGCCTGTCCATGAGAATCCAAGACGGTAGAGATGTTTTCAAGGTCTGTTTTGAGGATGAGTTTTTTCTCTTGGTGGATTTCCGGTGCTTTCTCTTTTGGTTTTTTCTCGGGTGGATGCGTGGCGCGTTGCCATGTGTAGAGTTTTGGTCGCACAAGGAACGAAAACATATAGCCGATAAAACTCAAAAGCGTAACGCCTTGCGGTCGCCAAAAAGCAAAGGCCGTTGCCAGCAAAATAATCGGCACAAAGGCAATCCAAAACGCAGCTTTTTCCAAGACAAACCACAGGAGCAAAAGGACGCCACCGGCACCAAAAAACCAGCCAAGTTGCTTCCAGCTAAAAATGCCGACAATTTTGTCTTCAACGTCAATGTATTGTGGGACACGTTCCATAGGATGATGTTATGTTTTATATTGCTTTTGTGATCAGAAGCCACGCGTGATGGGTTTGATTTTGAAGCGAGAATGCTTTTTCTTTTTCTGTGAGGTTTCTGCCGGCATGGTTTGACCGGATGAAAAGGAGAGGTTCTTTGCGGGTTTTTGTGGCGTTGCTTGCGGTGCGTTTTTTTGCGGTGATTGGTATGGAAGGTCTGCGCGCATGAGCTTGTCAATTTTTTCTCGTGCGCCGTTGGCTGTGGTGGCAGATGATATCGTGCGAGACTGTGGTGTGGGAAGTTTGGTGGCGAGGTTCTTTGCAGGGTTCTGTGGTTGCGTCGGTGTCTGTGGCGTTGTTGATTGTGCCGATGGCACTACAGACGCCGGCTTTTTGTGATGGAGCGTCGGTGCTTGTTTTGCCGTGTTGCGGGGTGCCACTTGAGTGATGCGTGCGCGTGGCGGTCGCGTGGCGGTTGATGTGTGTGCAAAGTGTTGCGGTGAGATCGTGTCGGGTGTCGTTGCTTGCCCGCGAAGTTTTTTGAGTGATGTGATGCGGGGTTCGTGGTGCGTGCGCGGTGGTTTTTGTGTGGTGATGGGAGCGCTCTGTGGTTGTGGGGTGGATGGTGTGGCGGAGCGCTGTGGTGGGCGTTGTGTTGGCGGTTGCGGGGTGCGTGGCATTTTTGTCGGTGTTGCTTGCCGGGATTTTTTCTGCGGTGGCGTGTTCAATGATTGTCGCGCTGGGCGTTGTGTTGTCTGTGTCTTTGGGCGCTGTTGTGGTGTTGGTTTTTGTTGGTGCACTAGTGGTGCGTAGCGCTTTGACTGCCAGAGAATGCGTGCGTTGTCCGTGTCAACGAGCAGAGTGATGTTTTCGTCGCGTGCGTGAAGCAATTCGCCCAGATGTGTGCGATCGATGTCGCTCAGTCCGCGACATAGTGGCGATTGATAGAGGAAGTTTGCGCGCACAACGGCGGTTTGCTTTTGTGCGCCGACGGTCATCTCATAGACGTGAAGCCAGTTGTGTACCGTCGGAGCGAGCGGTTCTTGGAAGGGTTGTGTCTGTGAAACTTGTCCCGGCTTGACGACAATCGGCTTTGCGGTTACGCGTTGGCGCGCAATCGTCGGATAGGTTTTGAGCGCATCAGTGAGGGTGAGGCGCGTGGTATGCACCGGTGCTTGTTGCACAGTGTCCCCTTCTGCCGGTTTTTGTGTGACCTTTATCTGTTTGATTTCTTCTAGCAGTTGCTTCCCTTCTGTGGCGCTACGTCCGATGATGCGTCCAATCGTTTGTGCAAAGACGTCGTCGCTTTCCTCATGGAA
>CAZMCZ010000041.1:0-6544 GCA_964565145.1 uncultured Pseudobdellovibrionaceae bacterium
TGTGCATCAATATAAAATCCCGGACATTTTTATAAATGCCGGGATTTATTTTTTTTTGTGAATTTATGTGCGCAGAGAATCTGCAAGATTCTCAATGCGCCGAAATGCCTCTGTATAGTAACGAGACAATTTTGCTCGGTGATCTGCCCACATAGAGTCACGATCACCACGCGCTACCCACCAAGGATGAAATTCCGATGCCGCATTGAGAGAATCAATAGCGGCGTCCATATTCTCAATTCCCCCTCGGTCAAGCTCGTCATGAAAAAAATAACGCATAGCGACGAGAATATCTCGTGCGACACGCGCACTCCCTACAGCAAACATGACAACATCATCAAGTTTATCAAAAGGCTGCGTACTGTTACGTGCCGTTAACCTTCCATAAGGTTCAGCCAGCACGCGATCCTTAATGCCACGCAAGATGTATTCGAGATCATCGCTTCTGATATCAACCATACACTTTTTTTGAAGCGCGCATTTCTCATATTTCTCAATGAGTTGTAATGCAGCTTCAAAGTACCCTTCTGATGTTGTTACACCCCATTTCCACTCATTGGGGCCGATATTAATCTTCTTGCGTGCCGTGAGTGTAAAAAGATTTTCTGGCTGCCCAGTTCCGTATCTTGTGATACGGTCGGACAGCATATCCACTGCCTGGGATGTAGCATACCACACCCCCTCTTTCCGGTTACGCGGGTTATCCCACCATCCTTGTGGCATAAAAAATGGATCATTTGCGCTCCACCATGGAAACACGTCCATTTCATACTTTAATTGCCTTGTTGCAGATTGAAAAAGACCCACGCCTTTTTTTTCTAAAGCAATATCCTTTGCTGATGATTGCGCAAACACCATCGCTGGCGCTCTCAGATAAAGTGCTTGATCCATGGCTATGGCAATACTGCCAACAATCCCCATAATGGCAATAGGGATGCCTACATAGGCCACAATACCAAAAAATCCCTTACGGAATTTTGTTGGTTGCGCACCAACTATCAATTGCGCAATATAGTGAATTGCGTGCACAGGCGCAAACAAAATGCGCCCCACAAAAGTAATGATCTTCTTTGCATTCATAATGATACCTCCGTATCGTTTTTGATAAAATTGTAAAAGAATGAAAACTTGCTGTTCATGTGCATACTAAAAACACACACAATCCCAACGCCCAAGTATAGCGCGATAAACATATTTTGTCAAGTAAAATTTTGCGACTTCACATAATATCGTCTTGTTATTCATATAAAAAATGACACAAAAAAGAAATCTACTTAAAAAAATTTTAAGTCAAATAAAAAAGCGTGGGAAGGGGTTCTTCCACACGCTTATACAATTTAAATCTGTGTATCTTCCGCCATATCATATATGGCTTCCTCTGTATCGTTATGCATTTTTATGCTACGATACACAAACCACCCAAGGAGCGAAAGAATTGCGATGGTATCCAATGCTTTTGTTGTGCTGGGAATAGCGATTGCCAATCCAACGCCAAACAACGTCCATCCTTGGTTGTTGAAAACTCGGTCGTGAAATACATCCCTTCCCGCAAAAAATGCATTGGCAATGAAGTTACGAAAACGTTCTGTGCCAACCCATGTTGATCCCAGAGCAAAAAGCAGTCCAACAGCAAGAAGTGAACATCCGAGTAGGTAGCCTCGATATGGTGATGGAATCACGATGTATGTCCATCCTGTCACGCTCAACAATCCTACCCAAGGCAATGTGCTAGGCCTCAACCACGATACATGCCTTAATACCCAGTGCTGCAAAGTTGGCATAAAGCCGATAAATGATAGCGCCACCAGCACTGAAGTTATAATATATTTCATATTTCACCTCACATCAATGATAAAAGGCATCAAGTGCCAGTAAAACGATGATTGCCAGAATGGCAATCATAATAATGACTTCCAGCAGTGTGAAACCACTTTGACCATTCTTTATGGCTTCCTTATCCCCCTTTGCTTTCGCTACCTCCTTGCGGCCTTCTTTGATGGCCTCTGACATTTTTTTGCTGTAATAAATTACTGCAGCAATGCCGAAGCCAAAAACGCTTGACATCATTGGCTTCCAGATTGGTCCTGGAACTGCCGCAATGCCAAACATCCACATCGCAAAAAAGCCATATTTTTTAACTTTTTTAGACACAGCATCGACATCTTTTTTATTAATGCCAATCAGTGCTCCAACGCCGTTAGCTCCAAAATACATTGCCGCACCAATTAATGCGGCAAACAAAGCGATTATATCTAACTTGCTCATTATCGTCTCCTTTTGTTAAGTTGCACTGCCATTTTTGACAGTAATTCATTATAGCATGACCAAAATAAAAAAGCAAGTGTTGCGAAAGTCTCATTTCAGACCTCACAAACACTTGCTCTACACCATACTACCTCCATTGCTGTTCTTTGCGGAGCATGCGATGTTGGTAGTGCTTTTTGACTTGTGCTATGGCCCACGTTTGCCGTGGCTTTGCCCACGTAGCATACTGTGCCATAAAAGCCTCCTTGTCATAGCGATAAAGACGGACAATGCTTCGCCCATCACACACAAGCGCCAACAGATACCACACGACCTCTGCAATGCTTGCATCGATATGTGGTAAGGGATGTGCGAGATATGGCTTGATTTTTGCCGATATCTTTCGTGGTACGTCATTATGACGCAAGCGTGTAATTAAACGATCCAAAAGTTTATATTCTTCTGGCAGTTTATCACGTACCTCTTTCCTTGTGAGAAAAGCTTTACGTTGTGCTTTACCGTTTTTTTTATTCATAAATACGGCATAGTCAAGATCGGGATCAATATCACTCGCAACATCCATAAGAAATGAGTCACGAATGATTTCCAATCTAAAAAGCTCGTTAAGCCATCGCTCTACATCATAGCCAATAAGCCCCATACATTTTAATTTTTGTAAAATACTTTGATCCATCTTCCCTGTGACGCCAGCATCTTGTGTCGCCTGCTCACGAGAAAATAATGACTCTTTCTTCTCATCTGGCGAACGCAAAACGAACATACCTCCAAATGCCTGCGTATAAAAGCTTCGTGGTACGCTAAATGACATATCGTCAATCACCATAGGTTTATGACGCACATCACCGATCGCTTGTACAGACGCTAACAGCTGATCTGGCAGAGTGTACAAGGCATCAATTTGTGCCTGCACAGATTTAGATTCAGAAAGAAATTGTCGCACAAGGTCTTTTTGTTGCTGTGCTGCGACCATGAGTCGCTGTGGCGTTGTCGCTACAACACGAATGTTATCCACCAACAACAAATCTTCCACACTGTAGTATTCATCAATCCCCTGATCGAGATTGAGCCAAATACCAGTGCTTTTGGTAAGCTCTGCAATTTGTGACTTATGTGTATCAAACCACTGCTTCATCAACTCCCAATCAAATGTGTGAAATGGAACATAAATTGGGCTGTAGCGTTGTTGCGGTGTGACAATCACTGCCACAGGATTTGCCTCACCGAGAAACAAATAATACCGATCATCCTTTTCTTGAGCGATCTCTGGGCTCCATCCGGCGCAATCAATACAAAACTCCGTCAAATGTGTCGGTTCGATACCAGCATCAACCAAACAATCGTTATATCGTTTGACCAGCTCTGGCGTATTGATACAAATCAATCCATTACCGGAAAGCCCCTCTTTTTCCAATGCGTCCATGAATGACCTCCTATGAAAAGTAAATAATTGTTAATGTTCAAAAATTTTTGTGTTCATGCATGCAAAAAATGCGCACAATCCCAACGCTCAAGTATAGCGTTAAACACAACATTTGTCAAGCAAAATAAAAAAGCGCATGAAGGAGATTTCTCCCTCCACACGCTTAACAGTTTATGCTGTTTGCTCTGCAATTTTTGCACGAGCAAATGCATCATCTTCGCGCGCCTTTTTTAAGCGCGCTTCGATATTGCGTTGCATCTCCGCATCAGCAACTTTTGCCATATTATCCAGGTATCGATTTGATTCCTGAAGCATGATTTCAGCAAATGAAAGACCATTCATATTTTCACGACGACCCTCCAATGCTAACCCCATCTGATCATCATAAGACAAAAGCTTGAAAGCAGTAGGATCTTCAACCCACTCATCAGGAACTTCCCAGTCCATAATACGTAGGTTGATAGCTGAGTGAATATTACGAATATCGCGGGAAGAAAAAAGTTTGTATACTTTTTGAATTCTGCGATAATATTCACCAAAGAACAAATGTCCTTTTGGATCAGCTACAGATAAGGCATCCTCAAAAATTGCTCTCACTTCTGCATTTTGAGGAATGGTCAAATCTTCACTGATGTCTCCCATGCTTTTTACAGCAGCCTGGGCCTTTAAGTACTCATGTCCCTCAGGGTCCTGCATATTCACAAAACCCGGCTCCTCCTCATTCAATTTAGACCAGAATAAATAGTTCTGATCAATAATATCTACAACACTTTGTGCGCCGTCGATATTAAATCGAGCTTGGATACGAGACATGACCGCAGGATCAATGTTTTCAGGAATATTTGTAAATACCCCAATTGCACTATTCCCACGATTAATCGCGTAGGCCCCTTCCGTATAACGCAGAAATACTCCAATAGCCGCCTTCACGCCTTCACTTACACCTTGATGAATGCGGTTCTCCAAAATGTTTTCCGCATCATCAATTGGCGCCCACACAATATGATTCGGATCCTGTAGAGGTTTCATCCACGCAAGCATATTCTTGGCAGAATTACCTTGGAATGAATCAATGATATTGTCTGGCAATGGATGAAAGATAAAGGGAATTTCCAGCGCTGCACAGTAATCACTCAAGAGCGTTGCATAGGCAGCAATCATCATGCTCTTACCTGTTCCAGGAATACCCTCACCCATAAATATAGGTGTGATACCACCAAGTTCAGTGAAAACATTTTTCCCAGCTTCCACATTGTAGCATGCGCGGCGTTTTGCATCATTGCGCGCAAAATGCTTTGCGTCTTGATTGCCGACAATTTCATCGAAATATACACGATTAAACTCAACGCTAGTTGTACTAGTAAAATCAGTGAGTTCAAATCCTGATATTGCAAAATCACTATCCTCAAGCTGATACGTGACACTTGTAAAGGCGTCTGTATGCTTGAGTGACCCTACACGATTCAGAATTTCCTGTTGTAATGCTTCGGCATATTTGTAGACCACAGCCACCAGTCGCGCATCATCACCCTGTGTTTGTGATTTAATACTTCTACCCAAAAAGAATGTTGCACAACGTAACGCTGGGACAACACGAGACAGATCCACCTCATCTACATCGACATTTACACTTTCCAGAAATGTATTGTCATTAATAAGCGACTGTATATCCCAGATTATATATCGCGTCATTGCGAATAACGCAATTGCAGCGGCTGACTGCTTCTTCTCATTGACTTCAGTTTTTTGTTGTGGCGTCATGCCCGACGCATTTTTTGGCACACCAACACGATCACTGTAGTCACTTGAAATGTGTCTAGCCACTTGAAATGCTCCGCGAATTGCGCGCAACGTATGCAATTGTACGTCACTCAATAAATCATCATTTGGATCAACTGATTGAACAAGATCTCTGATGCTTACAGATACCTCTTTTCTGTCTAACCGTTTCATATAAGCCGAAGGATCATCTTCATTTACCTCCGGCACAACGGACCAACTTGCGGATTTCAGCAATGTATTTGCCATATCTACTTGCTTTTCCAGGTCACTTTTAGTAACCGGTACTGCACTTAATGTTTTTTTCATTTATTCTACCTCCGTAGAAAATAATTGATGTCCAATCTCCTTGCGATAAGCGTCATCCAATTCCTGAATGACATCGTGTGGCGCAAAGAGAACCTTTTCCAAATGTGTTACACCACGCTCATAATGTTCACCATCAAGTCTGACAGCAAATTTCTGCACATGCGTATAACGTCGTCCTTGCGCGTCACGTAATTGTTCCATTTCAACTTCCCGTTTTGAAAGGATATATTCATAAATAATCCGAGATGCACTACGCATCTTATCACTTTGCGCAACGTTATCAACCACACTCTGCAGCTGGTGACGATCTTGTGTGACATTTGAAATCCATACCGGGCCCAAAATAACACGCCCAATCCATTTAGGGTAAACTCTCGCATCCGACATATCAATCCCGCGTGCAAGTCCTTCCATCCCCGTAATGAGAGATGTCTCTTCTTGCAAAGATTGTATTAACTTCTGCAAGTCGTCACCATCTGGCATCCATGCATCCGATACCTCAAACAACATAACATACTTTATCGGTATGTCCGTGTAACGCTCCCAGAAACACACAAAAGCTCTGCGTCCATGTGTATCACACATGCGTTCTTCGATACCATTAAACAAAAACGGTAACGAAATGTCATGTGTAAACAATGTTTGGTATGCTTTTGCTTTAGCAATATTTTCCAACATGGACATATTAAGATGTCGTGTAGAAAAAAGCGTATCAAGGAAAATCCTTTTTGCATTCTGCATTGCATCACAATCATATTGCAATGATCGCTT
>CAZMCZ010000041.1:6644-8255 GCA_964565145.1 uncultured Pseudobdellovibrionaceae bacterium
ACATCCAAGCCTTGTTTGGCATACCCAGCCTTAAGCGTCTCTGCCAATTGTTGATAACGCTCCTGCTCTTGTGACAAAACAACATCAGACTCGGCATCCATTTCTTCCATACGCTTCAATATTTCAATCTTGCGATCTTGCATATCGTTGAGTTGTCGCACAGAAGAAATTGCCGACTTTTTAGACAGATCATAAACAGCTACAGTCATTTTGTGTACGCCCTTATCAAGAGATTCATTTAACATCTCTCGTGTCGTACCTTTGACAATAACCTCGATGTTCTGCCCGACTTCCCTGGCAGTTTCCTCACTCATGACGAATTTGTTGAACTGATTCTTAGCAAGCTCTTGTTGTGCCATCAATGTCATATATGAGTTAGTTCGCTCCTTGATTGCAATCTCAGCATCACTGAAACCACCCTCTGCGAGTTTTTTCTCATTTCGCGCAGCATCCAGCTCAACAGCGACACGCTCCATTTCTGAAGATAATCGTTGATATTCCGGATCGGTTCGATCAGTGATATCATCACGTTCCAACTCAAAGCCAGCGTATTCTGACATCAGTTCATCAATTTTCTCTTCAGCAGCACGTTTTCGCTTTGACGCAGCCAAACGACGATCAATTGCTTTTTGACGTGACTTTTTGGTTTCCGTCACGCGTGTTTGATACTCAGCAATATCTTTTTTGAGGACTTTTTTGGCTTGTGACACCCACTGCGCAATCGTTGCGTAAGTTTTTTCCAGGCTTGCACTCTTAATTCGAGTTCGCTTATCCAGTTGGATTTGCTCCTCAACAACAGGAATATTGTCTTCAGCTTGTCTCAACTCCTCTTGAAGTTTTGCCAATACATCCGGCCCGTTATCGATAATTGCTTGCGCACGATCAATATCATCTTGTGCTGCAGCAATATCAGAGCCCTTCAGGAACGAGAAAAGGCTTCCTTCCAATTTTGTTTTACGAGACTCTGCTGCCTGCTTTTGACTTTCTGCAACAGCAATGTCAGACTTAGCCTTCGTTATAGCCTCTTGTGCAACTGTAACAGCATCATGCGCTTTCTGACGCTTAGCAATATCCTCGTCAGTGTCTTGAAGAGCAGCTCCACTGAGTTGTCCAAATGTTTCCATTTCGGCAGCGATTGCATATGACAAACTTGCCAAATCCTCACCGCGTTTTGCAATTTCGGCTCGCACAGTTTTCAGATTTGCCTGAATCATTTCCATTTTTTCAGACTCACCATCCATTGAGCTTATCGCGTCGATTTCAGCATGAAGTTCTGACTCACGTTGAAGCAGCTCCTTGAGCTTATTAGAGGCGATCCGTTCAATTTGTTTTTGAAGTTCTGCCGAACTCATTCCCGGCTTTACAACCTCACTTGCCACCTCAGTGATGTCACTCTCGCTTGCCATCACTTGCACACCACTTTTTTGATTAGTCATATGTACCTCCGTACGTTTTACTAAAAAGTTTTTAAACTACTTTTTGTTACGGTGCACAGAATGTGCCTGTTTCCAAAGTCATGTCCACATAATGTGAACAAAACCTCCGTAACGTATAAATGTAGCATGCATTCTAAAACTTGTCAATAGCATTGTCATATAAAAAAATCGCGTG
>CAZMCZ010000042.1:0-8091 GCA_964565145.1 uncultured Pseudobdellovibrionaceae bacterium
CGGTGTGTGGACGGGCATTTACGGCATGAGTTATCATGGTGGTGTTTTGGGTGTTCTCATTGCGCTGTGGTATAGCGCAAAAAAATACAATCTTTCTTTTTTGCGTTTGACGGATTATATTGTTCCCGCCGTGCCATTGGGGTACTTTTTTGGACGACTTGGCAATTTCTTTAATCACGAGTTAGTGGGACGTGCCACCGAGCATTTTGTGGGCGTGGATTTTGGTGATGGGGTGTTGCGTCATCCTTCACAGATTTATGAGGCCGTTGGTGAAGGTATCATTCTTTTTCTCTTTTTGTGGTTTCTGCGCAACAAAAAAATGCCACCGGGCGTGTTGAGTTCGCTTTATATTATGGGATATGCGCTGGTGCGTTTTATCTTGGAGTTCTTTCGGGCTCCGGACGCGCACTTGGGTTTTGTATTGGGCATCTTTACGATGGGGCAAGTGCTTTCCGGCGTGATGTTTCTTTGTGGCGTTGTGTTGTTTGTCGTGCAGAGTAAACGTGGGTAGTTTTGTTGTCTTGTGCACAGGATGTCAACGCATTATCCACATCGCGAGGATGATGCTGTGCTATAATAAAAATACCGCATGGATATATTATATGGGCGTTCCCCAGTAGATAGACCACGCGTACGGGTGAAACGTGACAATCAGCAACGATTTTGCGATGGACTTGGCAGACAACGACCAACGTCGCGTTTTGTGCGTTGGCAGAAGATTACCGCAGAGCGAGCACAGAACACACAAACACTCTCACAGAATGATCAAAAACGTACGTTTTTTGTTACAACAGACTCATGGCGCTATCAACTTGACTCGGAAGCATACATGCGTTCATCACGCAAGAAGCGCGTAGACGCTCGGTATTCTATGGACAGCGTGTCTGCACGTTTTGTCAGAGTACAGACGCCGATGGATTATGCAGAGCGTTATGCGTGGCACAAACTTTCACAACTTCGCACGCGCCTCTTTGGATTTCGCTTCATGCATACGTGGCATTTCTCGCCGTTGCGCTTGTGGCAGTTTTCTATGATTGGCGCGATGCTCTTTGGAATGATTGCGATGAGTGCAATTTATAAAAACCTTGGCAGAAGCGTTTATGCGTCCTCTTTGAATACGCAACGAGCGATGAATTTTGATCCCGTTACCGCGCTGTTGATTGACGGTGGTACGGAGGCAATTAATGAAGAAGACATCGCTCCTGTGACAACGCATGACGTTGGAGAATTACCGCTTGTCGGCGCACGTCAAAAAGACCCTGAGCAAGTCGCCTTTGAAGAACGTGCACGCAAACTTGTTGCGGGATACCCCATTGAAAAAATGTTGCCCTACATTTTTAAGCAAGACCGCGAAGTGGCGATGTATTTAATCGCCATCGCCAAGCAGGAGAGCGCATGGGGCAAGCGAGTGCCGGTTCTTAATGGCGAGGATTGTTATAACTATTGGGGGTATCGAGCAAAGCGCGCGCGGATGGGCTCCGGAGGGCACACGTGTTTTGACTCACGTGAAGATGCTGTTGCAACCGTGGGCAAGCGCTTGCATAGTTTGTTTTATGAATACGAGCGTAAGACGCCACGCTCCATGCTTGTGTGGAAATGCGGTCGCTCGTGTGCAAGCCATGATCCCGCTGGGGTTGAGCGTTGGGTGCGCACCGTAACGCAGTACAGAAATGCGCTTAAATCTTCTCGGTAGAACAGAGGCGTCAAACACCGCGCTATAGTGGGATTTTTTGAAAAAACACCGTACATACGGTGTTTTTTTGCTGTTGACACCGTTGCAGACTTTGTTATACTTTCCCTTGCATGCCATGAGCATGTTTTTATTTTGATGCATAAAAGCATCTTACTATCATAATTATTATAATTGATAATACAACCATAATGAGTAATGATGATCTCCCTCCGTCGACATATGCGCATGCATTTGTCGCGGATGTTAAAGCGTTTTTCGCCTTTGTGATGCGACAAAGGCATCAACGGCATCGCGTTGTTCTCTTGGGAACGCTCTTTGTGCTTTTGCTTCTGCACTGGCCGGAGATTGCACAGGTTTTTGCCTTGCAGGATGAGACGGCGCCTGTTGCCACAGAAGAGCAAGCGCGGTTTGTGACGTGTTTGTTGCAACAACAATTAGAAATGGATGCGGTGGAGCAATTTCGTAGCGCGCCAAAAACATGCAAAAATGCGCATCCTGGCACGCAACAAGACGATGCCTATTTAATGCAACTTCACACATTGCTTGCCGGATATCCGATGGATGCGATGGCACAAGCATTGGCGCAACAAGATCCGCAGGTCGCATCTTTTATCATCGGAATTGGTAAAATTGAGAGTAATTGGGGGAAGCGTTCTCCGTGGAAAGGGGGCAAGGATTGTTATAATTATTGGGGCTATAAATCATCGGGAACACGTGGGCAGGCGCTTGGACACGCATGCTTTGGCTCACCGGAGGAGGCCGTGCAAACCGTTGCGAAACGCCTTCATCACTTTGTGATTGATCAGGGACGCACGACACCACAGAAACTTCTTGTATGGAAATGCGGTCGCTCGTGTGCAAGTCATGATCCCGCTGGGGTTGCGCGCTGGGTCGGCGTTGTCGCAACGTATTCTGCCAAGGTGCAAACATTTGCACGACAAAGCACACAATCATAGAACGATTCTTGCCGTTTTCAACGGTGAAATACAGATCAAAAAGCAACACCTGACGATGTTGCTTTTTGGTTTTTTGGATTATACTGAGAATATGGAAAGAAAGACAACGCACAAATCATTTCTTTGGGGGGTGACGCAGATTGGACAGCAGGTCGAGGGATCATGTTTTTTTAGTAATTGGTCGCTCTGGGCGCGCCGAGGACTTGTGCCGGTGTGTGGACGGGGAAATAATTATTGGCATCGCTATAAGGAGGATCATGATCTGGTAGAAGAGTTGGGTGTTGGCGCGTACCGTCTTTCTATTGATTGGGCGCGCATTGAACCACAGGAGGGTGTGTTTGACGAGGAGGCCATCGCGCATTATCGCAGGATGCTTCATGATCTCAAAAAACGGCACATCACAACAGTTGTGGGGCTGTGGCACTATAGTGCGCCACTTTGGTTTGACGAGCGCTATGGTATGCATCATCAGCGTGCCGGTAACCTTTTTTTGCGCTTTGCTACTTATGTGCGTGATACGCTGGGCGATGTCATTGACATGGTCGTCGTTCTTAATGAGCCGATGGTCTATATCGGTACCGGTTATGTGCAGGGGACACGTCCACCGTTTTTCAAAAGCCCATGGCACGCATGGCGCGCTTTGCGTACGCTTGCACACATCCACAACGCTACCTATGATTTGTGGAAAAAACGTTATCCTGACGTAGATGTGGGAAGTACGCATTTGTGGAATGATTTAGAGAGTGCGCAGGGTCGGTGGCTAGAAAAATGTGCCGTGGCTTTATCAAAGTATTTTCGCCTTGGGTATATCATCAACAAAACGCTAACAAAGAGTGATTATCTTGGCATTAATTATTATACGGCGGATAAAATATATTTTCGAGGAGTGAAATATATTTTTACGGGCATCATGGGATTTCATGGGTCAGCTGATTGGCACAGTCCCGATGTGTGGCGGGATTTCCCACAGGGACTTTCGCGCGTTCTTATGAGCGCTTCAACGTATAAGAAACCGCTCTACATCCTTGAAAACGGTAAGCCAACTAATCGCGGTTGCGATGACACGGACCGTCAAGAGTTTCTTAGAGAATGTGTAGACGTTGTGTTGCGCGCAAAGAACTCCGGCGTTGATGTGCGTGGATATTTCCACTATGCGTTGGCCGATGCTTATGAGTGGGATAGCGGTTATGATTTTGCATTTGGGCTCGTGGAGATAAATCGTGATACACTAGAGAGGACAAGACGAAAAAGTTTTGCGGTCTATAAATCTATAATCAATACGCATGCAAACATTTCCTAAAGATTTTTTTTGGGGTGCAGCCACAAGTGCACATCAAGTGGAGGGCAATACACATAATAATTGGAGCGAGTGGGAACAGAAAAATGCAAAACGACTTGCACGGGAGGCGCACACGAAGTGGCAGACATGGCAACAGGAGAAATTTCCTGAGATGTTTGCAGTATCAAATTATATCTCCGGGCGCTCTGCCGATCACTATCATCGCTACGAGCAAGACTTTGATTTGGCGCAAGAAGGTGGGCATAATGCACATCGCTTCAGCATTGAGTGGGCGCGGATTGAGCCAGAGGAGGGGAAATTTGACGCCATGGCGATCCAGCACTACAAAGATGTTGTCAGAGCGATTCGCGAACGCGGTATGGAGCCGTTTGTGACACTCTGGCATTGGACGAATCCTCTTTGGCTGGAGGAGCGCGGTGGCGTGCTTGCAAAGGATTTTGTACAGAAATTTGCTCGCTATGCAACAATAATGGCTGATGCTTTTGGTGATGATGTTTTATACTATATAACACTTAATGAACCGATGAGTGTCATTGGTTCACAGTACATCACCGGTGCATGGCCACATCAGTCAACGGGACTGCGTGCGGTTTTGCGGGCTTATCGTCATTTGTCTGATGCCCACGTAAAAGCGTACACGGCAATCAAGGCGCAACATCCTCACGCCTATGTGGGATTGAGTGAAATTTTTACATCGTATGAGTCAACGATGAGATATTCTCCAGTGGATCGGCTTATGGTGCAGTTTTTACGCTATTGGAGCAATAAGCGATTGATTATCATGACAAAAGGGCGGTATGACTTTTTGGGTGTGCAGTATTATTTTCATCTGCGCATCGGTGTTTTTGGCAAGTCGCGCAAACAAAATGTACAGACATCTGACCTTGGATGGGAGCTTTATGCAAAGGGCCTCTATAACGTTATCATGGAGTGTGCACAGTATAATGTGCCTCTTTATATCACAGAGAACGGACTTGCAGACGCCGATGATACCAAACGCTCAACATTTATAAAAGAGAATCTCATGTACGTAGAACGAGCGATTGGTGATGGCGCGGATGTGCGGGGGTATTTCCATTGGTCGTTGATGGATAATTTTGAATGGGATAAGGGTTTTTGGCCGCGTTTTGGACTGATTGCGATTGATTTTGCAACACTGGAGCGAAAACCGCGCCCAAGTTTTTGGTACTACAAGGACATGATTCAAAAAAGACAAAAAGAAAGCATGTAAATAAAATGATACGATGATGCACAACATACTCTTAGACAATCATTATCTGATGCCGTACACGCTAAAACGTTATAAACGCTCAAAACGTGTGAATATGATTATGCATCATGATGGCATGCTTGTGGTGACGGCGCCACAGCGATATCCACTGCTGTTGATTGAACGGATCTTGCGCAAAAATCAACAATGGATTCTTGCCCGGCACAAAAAAAACACATCGCAAAACAATGTTACAATAGAGAAGGTTGTCGTGCGTCATGTAAAAGATTATGTCCGCACATTGGTAGAGCAAAAATGTGCATACTACAACAGGTATTACCATTTTTCTTATCAGCGGATTTCTATCCGGCAACAACGCACGCGATGGGGGAGTTGTAGCACGCAGGGCAATTTGAACTTTAATATGCGGTTGATTTACCTGCCTGAGCACTTGCGAAACTACGTCATCGTGCATGAACTCTGCCACTTGCAAGAGATGAATCATTCCGCGTCTTTTTGGTCGCTCGTGGAAGCGCACATCCCAACATATAAAAAGGATCGCAAGGAACTCAGAGCTTTTGCTCTATAGTAGCAATAAAGATATGAAAGCATTTTTTGTTTTAAGCGGAAAAATACTTGGCGGTGTCGTGGTGATTGCACTGCTGTTTTTTGGATATATAAACCTCCCGGCAAAAACGCCCGACACGCCCTATCGCCTTGGTGTGACGTTTTCATGGCGCCACAGTCAAGATGACTTAGGCCTGAACTGGAAAGACGTCTACGGCGCATTGTTGGATGATTTGAAGATTAGATCTATTCGTATTCCCGTGTACTGGGATTATATTGAGGCAGAGCGCGGACAGTATAATTGGGATCGCCTTGACTATGAGGTTGCCGAGGCGCAGAAGCGCGATGCAAAACTCATCCTTGCCATTGGTCGTAAAGTACCACGGTGGCCGGAGTGTTTTATCCCGCAGTGGGCACAGGAGGACACAGAACTGCGCCAAAAGGCATTGTTGCAGTTTATTTCCAAGGTCATTCATCGTTACAAAGACTCTCCGGCAGTGGTGATGTGGCAGATTGAAAACGAACCGTTTCTTGAATACGGACTCTGTCCGGCATTTCATGTGGACTTTTTTGATCAGGAACTTGCCGTTGCACGCACTGCCGATCGCACGCGTCCGATTCTCACAACGGATAGTGGGGAGTTGAGTACGTGGATTCCCGCAGCAAAGCGAGGTGATGTATTTGGTACGACGATGTATCGCAATGTGTACACACAAAAGCACGGGGCATGGACTTATCCAATCGGTCCACGATTTTTTACACTGAAGCGATGGTTTATCCGACGCTTTGCTCATCAGCCACAGGCTATCGTCATAGAATTACAGGGTGAACCATGGCTTGCCGGAAGCACGACGTCATTTTCTCTTAACGAGCAACTTGCAAGCATGAATGCGACACAACTGCGCGATAATGTCCTCTATGCGCGTCAAGGGGGATTTGATACGATTTACCTCTGGGGGGTTGAATGGTGGTATTATATAAAGCATACATACAATGAGCCGTCTGTGTGGAATGCGGCACGAGTATTATTTACACAATCATTAAAATAATAACACTATGATTAATAAAATGGTTTTTGATATTGAGTGTATCGGTGTGGACTGGGATTCTCTTGATGAGACATCGCAACACAACCTTTTGCGTAATTGCAATGGTGATACGGCATGTGAAAAGGAAGAGAAAGAAAAACTTGCATTGTGGCCGGTCACGGGGGAAATTGTTGCCATTGGCATGCTCAATCCGGACACCCAAAACGCCAAGGTGTATTTTGTCGGTAAAGAGGGCGACACGGAAGAATACGAAAAAGACGGCGTGGCCTATAAAATGGGTAGTGAAAAAGATGTGCTTGTGTGGTTTTTTGATGATTTGAAGTATTTTGATCAGGTGATCACGTTTAACGGTCGAGGATTTGATGCGCCATATATTCTCTTTCGCGCAATGGTCCATGGTGTTACACCGACTTTTGATCTTATGCCAAATCGTTATGGAGATTATCGTAGTGGCTATAATGCGCATCTTGATTTGGCGGATCAACTTTCTTACTATGGCAGTACAAGGAAGTTTAGTTTGCATCTTTTGACACGAGCACTTGGCATTACGTCACCCAAAGAAGACGGCGTGGATGGACAGGCCGTGCCACGACTCTTTGCAGACGGGGAATACAAAACGATTGCAGAATATTGTATGCGGGATGTGTATGCGACGGAGAAATTGTGGCGTAAATGGCAGGCTATTCAAGTGAAATAATATGGCAAAAAATGCGCAAAAAACGATTGCACTGATCCTGCACGACATTCGCAGTGCACATAACGTGGGGTCTATCTTTCGGACGGCTGACGCAACGGGCGTGCACCATATTTACATCACCGGATACACGCCACGTCCACATGATGGGACGCGTCCATACACAACAAAGCCAGAACGTGGTATTATCAAGACAGCGCTTGGCGCAGAACAGTTCGTCCCATGGTCGGAGCACAAGGACCTTTTTGCACTTCTTGCAACATTAAAAAAAGACGGTGTACGTATCGTGGCATTGGAGCAAGATGCGCACAGTATCTCTTTTGCTCAATATCAGGCACCGGAGCATTGTGCACTTATCCTCGGTAATGAGCCAACGGGAATCAGTCAGGATATTCTTTCTCATTGTGATGACATTGTGGAGATTCCGATGTACGGACAAAAAAAATCCCTCAATGTTTCTGTCGCGGCAGGTGTTGCGCTTTATGCTCTGAGAGCATAAAATTGATTTATATTTTTAGAAAAAACACAGAATAAAAAGTAATCAGTAAGTTCATCATAATGGCAAAACAACTAAACGAACATGTCGGTGCTTTTTTGGACAAGACATTGTGGATCTGGCTAC
>CAZMCZ010000043.1:0-7998 GCA_964565145.1 uncultured Pseudobdellovibrionaceae bacterium
CCAACAACTTCTCCCGTTGCTTTGGCAGCATCTGCTGCAGCCTCTCCGGTAGCTTTCATAGCATCACCGGTGACTTCTACTGCGGCACCTGCCGTATCTTTTGCCTTATCGACCATGTTGCCGATGATTGTTGATGCGAGGTATCCAATAATAAGGAATACAATCGCAATAATCACATCTCTACTTGTCATAAGTATGATATTAATAAATTACACTTTTATTATACACTATCATAAGCACAAAATGCCACTGGCTACAAGCGTCGTTGTGTACTATGACATTTTACCGCAACCAAAAAACAACACGTTCGTATTGTTTTTTGTTATGGTGACTTGTCTTATCCCGCCAAAACACCAATCTTGAAGTCTTTAAGCATTTCGCGTGCTTTTTGTGAGTGTGGCGTGGCAGAGCCCATCGGTCGCGATTCAAAGAGCGTTGTCGCATCTTTACCGCAACCGGCAAGGATTGCCTCTTTACCGGGATGGATCCCCTTGGCGATAAACGGTGTTACATCATAGACCGTTGTCCCAACAACAAACCAACAATCATCTTTTGTCGCATGTTTGCTTACGTCGTCATATGTGATTTTTTTCTCCTCCATCATATCGCCCATCATGGCATCTTCTGGCGCAATCACGGGATACTGATCACCCGTCATAAAGGGCTCCATGACAATACTACCATCTACGCTCAGTGGCTTATCCGCACCGGGAAACTCATACACACCAACGGCACCATTGTCCTCATGTGCCATGGCAATGAGTTGTGGCGTCGCTTTTGTCGGGTCAATTTTTACCGCAATATGCGTATCGCCACCTTTTTTGACAGGCGCATGTCCGATCACAACACCCGGTGTACCATCACTCTTGGTGGCATGAATGACAACCCATCCATCATCAAACATATTAACGCCGGTGATTACCACCGTGGCATCTTCGACTTTTTGATCTTCTATGACAATGTGCGGTTGCATCATGTCTTTGACGTGCTCCATAACACTATCACCTACTTTTGAGGCTGTTTGTTCCATGTTATCCATCGCCCCATCTACTTTTTGCAGCGCATGGATTGCCGTCGTGCCGATTTTATCTGCAGATTGCGACGTCGTCTCATCGGCAGAAAGGCCACATCCCCCAAGGATCAGAACACCTCCCAGCACAAGAAATAATTTCTTCATATGATTTTTATAGCGAATTACATATCCAGTATATCATTTTTTCGTATGAAAGGGCATAACATACATTTTATAGAGTGAGCGCGAGCTCTTTGTGCGGTATGGATAAAGTCCGATTTCTAGGGATTGTTGGTCTGCAAAAAAATGATAAGACCCAAACAGTCTATCCCAAATGCTCAAGATGGTTGTATAGTTTGTGTCGGTTTCTTTTTGCACCATGCTGTGATGGATGCGATGCATTGCCGGCGTAACGATTACAGCACGCACCAATGGCTCATACCGCCCCAAAGAAATATTGCTGTGGTTAAAAAGCGCAAAAGCCGTCACAACAACATCAAAGGCCAAAATAAAGACCAATGGCACGCCCAGAAGCGCAAGGAGAACACTTTTGACAATCGCCGAAAAAAGAAGTTCGCCGATGTGAAAACGCATGGCGCTGGTAACGTCGAGGTCACGGTCACTGTGGTGAACCTTATGAAAACGCCACAAGAATGGCATGGTGTGATTTGCACGATGCCAGAAGTAGAGCGCCATATCCAAAAGGAGGAAAACGATTATGCCCTGTAAAAGCGGATTGAACTCTGTAATGCGAAATATGCCAATAGGGACCGTTTCTCCTATATGCAAGCCCACACCCAACACGGTGAGATAAATCATGCTCATCACAAGCGTATTCCCCGCGATAAAAATGACATTGCGCGCGATATGGCGCCAACGCTTCTCATGCCAAGTACGAAACGGCGCAATGCTTTCACAGAGAAAAAGAATCACTACCAGTGTAAAGAGGATGATATTTTTATGTGTAATAATCCATTCCATAAAATCCTATGAGAGATACGTCGGACCATACAGCGCATGGCAGGTATACCCGCCCGGATTGCGTTTGAGGTAATCCTGATGCTCTTTCTCTGCAGGCCAAAATGTCGTTAATTGTTCCAGTGTTGTAACCACGGGATGGTCCCATCGTTTTGACGCATTGACCAGCGCAATCATTTCTTGTGCGATGCGTTTTTCTTCCGGCGTGCTATAAAAAATCGCACTCCGATAGGAGCTCCCCACATCGTTTCCTTGACGATTTTTTGTCGTTGGATTGTGCACGCGAAAAAAGAAATCAAGAAGTTTTTTGTACGATGTAATCTCCGTATCATACGTGATGGCAACCGCTTCCGCATGGCCCGGATGATGCTCATACGTCGGATGATTATTTGTGCCACCGGTATAACCAACCTCCGTATCAACAACGCCCGGCTCTCTCCGAATGAGATCCTCCAACCCCCAAAAACATCCTCCGGCAACAATCGCTTTTTTTATAGACATTAATTTTTTTGATGAAACAACGAAACAAATTCCCCATAACCTTCCGCTTCCAATCGCTCCTTGGGGATAAAGCGCAATGACGCACTATTGATGCAATGTCGTATATAATGATTGCTCTGTGGTCCATCAAGGATAATGTGTCCAAGGTGTGAATCTGCAATCTTTGAGCGCAGTTCCGTACGTTTCACAAAGAGTTTATAATCATCACGCTTGGTAACAACGTCGGGCTTGATAGTTTTCAAAAAACTTGGCCATCCTGTGCCGGAATCAAATTTATCTGTTGAAGAATACAATGGCTCGCCGGAGATAATGTCAACATAGATTCCTTCATCATGATTGTCCCAATACGCATTATCAAAGGGGCGCTCCGTCCCTTCTTTTTGCGTGACCGTATACTGCAGTTTTGAGAGTTTTTCTTTGAGTTGCTTTTTGCTTGGTTTGGTAAAGTTTTTGTAATCAGTCATAAATAATTTTTTATTGTTATTATGCGTCGCTTTTTGTGGTTGGTTCCGATGATGTTGTGCGCGTTGTAATGCGTCTCCCCACGTTTTTTTGATATAGTCATCGCGTCCGGAATTGTGCCGATAGTACTTATAGCGCCGTGGATTTTTTTTGTAGTAATCTTGGTGATAATCTTCTGCCGGATAAAACGTCGCCACCGGGAGAATATCCGTTGCAATCGGTACTGCAAAAATGTCGCTTGTCGCAAGGGCCTCTTTGCTCATTTCCGCCGCAAGACGTTGCGCATCATCATGATAAAAAATCGCACTGCTATACTGCTTGCCTCGATCGACAAACGAGCCACCGGCATCGGTCGGATCGTGAAGTCGCCAAAAGACGTCCAATAATTGATTGTAACTTACAACGGCAGGATCATAATAGACACGCACACTCTCACGATGACCGGTTGTGCCGGAGCTTACATCATTGTAGGTTGGATTTTTTGTCGTTCCTCCGGTATAACCACTAATCACTTCTACGACACCATCGGTTTTTTCAAAGTCTGATTCTGTACACCAGAAACATCCTCCGGCAAACGTGGCGACGGCGTAGTCGCTATAATCTTCCACATGCACGGATCGTTCTTTGGTATTGCTTTTATTGTGATCGTGCCACAGATAAAAAGCGTATGCCAGAACACCCAGAAACGCGCCGATAATTAAAAGAATCAAATATTTTTTCATAGAAACAGTAATGATGTTTGTACAATATCCAGTATATCATCACTTGAAAAAATGTCAAGTGTATTTTACATTGCCTGAATGATATCCCGCACGTGCTCCGTCGTTAGTCCGGCATCGGCAAGAAGTTCTTCTCGACTGCCGTGTGCCTGAAAAGCATCCGGCAAACCAAGGTTTTTAACCGTAACATCGATGTTGTGATTGAGCACAAACTCATTGACGGCACTGCCGGCGCCTCCCGCAACGACATTGTCTTCTATGGTGATGAAGTTTTTATGTGTCTTTGCAAGTTCCTCCAAGAGTTCTCCGTCCAGTGGCTTCACAAACCGCATATTGACAAGTGTGACGTTGAGCTCTTTGGCTAAATCTTCACACAACGCAACCATTGCGCCCCAGGCAAGAATGGCCGTTTTTTCTCCGTGAAACAATACTTCCGCTTTGCCAATCGTCATGGTCGTTGCGGTATGCGCTACGGCATGGACACTTCCGCGTGGGTAACGCACGGCAACGGGACCCTTGTAGGCATACCCCGCCGACAACATCTGCGTGCATTCCTCACCACTTGCCGGAACGGCGATCACCATGCGTGGCACACAGCGCAAAAATGACAGATCTAAATTGCCCGCATGCGTCGCGCCATCCGGTCCCACCACGCCTCCACGATCAACAGCCAAGAGAACATCAAGGTTTTGCAGTGCAATATCATGAATCAATTGATCATATGCTCGTTGCAAAAATGTGGCATAGATGGCGACAACGGGCTTTTTCCCTTCACAGGCAAGTCCTGCTGCAAATGTCAAGGCATGTTGTTCGGCGATGCCCACATCATGATATCGCGCCGGAAACCGCTCTTCAAATGCCACAAGTCCGGACCCTTCCCGCATTGCAGGCGTTATGGCATGCAAATGCTCATCTTGTGTGGCCATGTCACAAATCCATGCAGAAAAAACATCTGTGTATGTTTGTTTTTTTTCTTGTTTCTTTTGATGGACTTTATCAACGGTGGCGGATACGGCATGCAGTGCCAGTCCATCACGCTCAGCATGAAGACAGCCCTTTCCTTTCTGTGTCACAATGTGCAAAAGACGTGGCCCACGTATTCTATTGAGATTTTTTAAAACTTTTACCAATGCAACTATGTCATGTCCATCAATCGGACCATAATATCCCCAACCAAGCTCTTCAAAAAGCGTACCCGGCGTAATCATGCCCTTGGTATAGGCTTCTGTGCGCCGGACGAATTCTTGCATCGTCGGCACACGTGAAAGGATATTTTTCCCCTTTTCGCGTACTGTGGTATAGGCGGGAGAAGAA
This sequence comes from uncultured Pseudobdellovibrionaceae bacterium, assembly GCA_964565145.1. Lineage (GTDB taxonomy): Bacteria > Patescibacteriota > Minisyncoccia > Moranbacterales > JALWEZ01. The sequence continues at coordinate 4,987 of CAZMCZ010000043.1, forward strand.
ATCAATCGTGTCAGATATTGATGCAATCCACCGACATTCGGTGAAATCGACATTTTGTTGTCATTGAGGATGACCAGGACATCTGCGTGTTTATCTCCACCATGATTTAACGCTTCCAGCGCCATACCTCCCGTCAGCGCGCCATCACCAATAACAGCAACCGTCCGTGGTGCATCCGCCTCTCCTTCATGCGCCAGTGCCATGCCAATCGCGGCACTGACGGACGTGGACGAATGTCCCACGCCAAAAGCATCGTGCACACTTTCATCACGTGATGGAAATGGTGCCAGTCCGCCTTTCTGCCGAATGGTGTGTAATTGATCACGTCGTCCGGTCAAGACTTTATGCGCATAGGCCTGATGTCCGACATCCCAAATAATTTTGTCTTTTGGTGAGCGAAAAACATGATGCAATGCCACGGTCAATTCCACGACGCCGAGATTGGAGCCATAATGTCCTCCGTGTCGCGTAATCGTATCAATCAAAAAACACCGCAACTCTCCCGCGAGCTGATTCAAATCATCCTGCGATAATTTTCGCACATCGTGGGGACCATTAATCTGCTCAAGAATATTTCTTTTCTTTTTGCGTTGACGCTTTTTCATGTCCTTTATTATAACATTTTTGCTTCTTTTTGTATGATTATGATAAACGCCTTTCTCATACATAAGATCATTATCTCTTTGTGAAAAAGCGTCTTCTCGTTTTGACTTTTTGGCCAAGAAAATGTAGAGTGCATATATGGATACTACAAATCTCAAAAAAGATTTTGCTCTTTTGCGCAATAATCCGGATCTCATCTATCTCGATAGTGCGGCGTCTTCTCTCACGCCGGACACGGTCGTAGAAGCAATGAATGCGTACTACCATACCTACCGCGCCAATATCGCACGTGGCGTATACGCCCTGAGCGAAAAAGCAACCCAAGAATATGAGCGCGTGCGCGAAAACGTTGCAGACTTTATCGGCGCTACAGATTCCACAGAAATTATCTTTACCTCCGGGACGACGATGAGCATCAATATGATCGCCTTTGGACTTACACAGACCATTGAGAATACTGATCATATCGCACTCAGCGCCATGGAACACCACGCAAACTTTATCCCGTGGCAACGCATCGTGGCAAAAGACCGTTTTGATATCATCTCCCTGGATGCAGACGGACGTATCGATGAAGACGATTTCACAAAAACGATCTCCTCAAAAACAAAAATTCTTGCCCTCCCCGTTGTTTCCAATGTCCTCGGCACGATTAATCCTATCAAAAAACTCATACAAAAAGCGCGCGCAATCAATCCCGACATCATCGTCGTTGTCGATGCCGCGCAAGCCGTGCCACATCTTGCCATTGACGTTGTCGACCTTGATTGTGATTTTTTGGTTTTTAGCGCGCACAAGATGTGTGGCCCTACGGGCGTCGGCGTGCTCTGGGGCAAAAAAGAGCGCCTTGAGCAACTCACACCACTGTTTACAGGAGGCGAAATGATTGCGGAAGTGACGCGAACACACACGACCTTCACGACATTGCCACATCGCCTTGAAGCCGGCACGCCAAACATCGCCGGCGTGATCGGGCTTGGCACCGCCATTGACTATCTCCAATCTATTGGCATGGATGCCATTAGAGAGCATGATCAATCCCTCCTAACAACGGCGCTTGATGCACTCACGGAGTCTTTTGGCGACGATCTGACCATCTTTGGTCCAAAAGATCCGCACAGTAGAAGCAGTACTCTGAGCTTCACCTACAAAAACTACCACCCGCACGATATCGCGGCAATCCTTGATCGCAACAGAAACATCGCCCTGCGTGCCGGCAATCACTGCGCCATGCCACTGCACATAGACGTTCTTGGCGTGAGCGCAACAGCTCGTGCAAGTTTTTATTTCTATAATGACACAACCGATATTGACGCCCTTATATCCGGGCTCAGGGATGTTGATGCCGTTCTCTCCTAACACCTCTTTATCCATTGTTATAACAATCATCCTATGAACCTCTATCAAGAACATATCCTCGAGCACTATCACCACCCCGTCGGACGTGGAAAGCTTTCTGATGCCACGCACCATCATTGCGCCAACAATCCTACATGTGGTGATAAAATATGCATTGATCTCCTTATAAAAAACGGCGTTATTGAAGAGATGATGTTTCACGGTGAGGGATGCGCCATTTCGCAAGCGTCCGCAAGCATGCTTGTAGAGCACATCAACGGCAAAAGACAAGATGTCTTGGAAAAGATGACAAAAGATGATATGCTTAAACTGCTAGGACTTACTTTGAGTCCCAATCGGCTTAAATGCGCACTCCTTTCTCTGGAAACGGCGCACAAAGCATTAACATCATAACAAAACACTATGCCAGACGTAAAAGATACCGCACATCCAAGTGGGCCAACGACTGTTGGCGAACTGGAGATTATTGTTGATCGCGATGCCTGCATTGGCGCTAGCGCCTGTATTCCACCGGCAGACAAGACCTTTGCGCTTGATGACGAAGGAAAAGCCGTCATTCTTGCAACGGCCGATGAGGATGCTGAAGCGGACATCGTTGACGCTGCGCGCGCATGTCCTGTGCTTGCAATCAAAGTCAAAAAAAATGGTGAAGATCTCGTCTAACGCCAGGAGAAAAATCTTGTATAATAAAACTACCTCCCAGAGGTAGTTTTATTGAAAAAACATATGACAAACCACTTGCCACAATTAGTTCGCGACGAACATCTCATGGCACTTCTAGAAAACGTGATGGATCCGGAGCTTCATATTCCCATTACTGACATGGGGCTGATTTATGGTGCAGAGCTCACCAAGGAAAAAAACGCCATCATTACCATGACGCTCACAACCGTTGGTTGCCCTCTTTTTGACGTCATCAAAGAAGAAATTGAAGATGCCCTGCTTTCCGATAAAACGATAAAACGTGTTGCGATTGAGTTGGTTTTTGATCCGCCCTGGCATCCCGGCATGATGAGCGAAGAGCAACAAACCGAACTGGGACTATTATAA
>CAZMCZ010000044.1:0-7929 GCA_964565145.1 uncultured Pseudobdellovibrionaceae bacterium
GCATGGGTGGGCTTGCCAAGTGAAATATTTTAAATTTTTTATATAATGGCGATATATTTTACACTTACGCATTAGAAAGCAAAAAAGACGGCAAAAAGTATATTGGCTATACAAAAAATTTAAAATCAAGATTTGAGCAACATCAAAAAGGAAAAGTTGAATCTACAAAAAACAAAAGATTATTAATATTGATTTTTTATCACGCAGTAACGGGGAAGATTGAGGTTTAATGTATAGATAAGGATTATTTATAAGGTAAAATAGTTAATGCTATTGACTAGTGTAAACTAAAATGCTAATATAGTTTATACTAATGAAATAGTATAAACTAAAACAATGAAAAATATTATCGGAAAATTAAAGAAACACCCAAATGGATATAAATTTTTGTCTCTTTATCCGTTTCCATCTACCGATTTGAAATCAGTCATTTCTGACGACCTTTTGCAAAAAGCAAATCATGCCCAGTTTCTTTTGGGTAAATTGTCCGGTATAACCGTACTTTTGCCAGATGTTGATTATTTCATAAATTCTTATGTGATGAAAGATGCGACAGCATCATCACAGATAGAAGGCACAAAAGCTACTGCCATGGATGCTTTTGAGTACATTGCCGATTCAACAACAGGTGCGAATACAGATGCTGATGATATTACGCATTATGTACAGGCATTGCATTATGGATTAAAAAGATTAAAGGAAGATAACTTTCCTTTTACGCTACGATTTGTGAGGGAATTGCACCGGCAACTTATGGAAGGAGCGCGGGCAACGCATTTTGCAAGTCCCGGAGAATTTAGAAAGTCGCAGAATTGGATTGGGGGCACAAAACCGGATAATGCAAGTTTTGTGCCACCGGCGCCGGAAGAGATTAATAAGCCGTTGGCGGATGTGGAACAATTCATTCACAATACCTTCTCTCATCCCGTGATAGATGCCGGACTTTTGCATGCACAGTTTGAAACAATCCATCCTTTTTTGGACGGGAACGGACGCACCGGACGATTGCTTATAACATTCTATCTCATCCATCATGGGTATTTGGAATTGCCGGTTTTATTTTTGTCTTCTTATTTTAAGAAACATCAGAAAGTCTATTATCAAAAATTAAGCGGGTATCATAGTGGCGATGTTGCACCGTGGCTTGCATTTTTTGTTGATGCTGTTGGCGATACGGCACAGGAGGCGATAGAAGTATCAAAGAACGTTACTATTTTGCGCGACAGAGATTTGGAGCGCATCTCACGACTCAGTAAGGCAACAGTGGAAGTTGCTGTGGGTGTTTTACAGAGATTGTATAAAGATCCGATTGTGTCTACGACAACAATTCAGCAGTGGATTGGACAAACCAAGCCCGGTACGATGAAATTTATCGGCAAACTTGTTGATGTCGGCATTCTTTCTCTTCATAAAAAGGGAGAGGGCCCTCGTCCGGATTTATATGCACATAAACGATATATAAATATTTTTATTGAAGATTCATTATGACGCGACTTTCATCGGAGGTAATGAGCGAGTGGTGAGGTGGTGGGTGGGGATGGATTGGTTACATTGGTTGTATTTTTGGAAGAGTGCGTCAGAGAGGTTGCGTATGGGGGCGGGTGGTAATGGCGCAGGTGGGTGTTTTTTGGTATGCTGGGTGTAAGGGGTATTATCATAAAGTACACACAATGAACAAAATAACATATTGGTTGCGAAAAGTGGGGATGTTGCGTACGGCGACATATCGTGTGCGCGGGGATGCGTCCAAGCTCAACGACATTGTCGCGACAGACGGTGGCATGGTCCAAAGTCAGAAAGATATTGATGACATGTACCGAAAGCAGAGCACTGCCAAAAAGAGCGAAAACGATTCGTCGGTAAAGTAACGGTTTTTATGGGAGGGAGGAAAAGGTGAAATGCGGGAGAAAAGAGTGTGTTTTTTGGGAAAAGGTGGGGATAAGTGGACGAAATGTGGATAAGTTTGGCAAAAAAAGAAGATATTGTCATAAAAGAGATTTCTTTTTTCTTTTTGTAGAAAAAGAAATTTTTGGGAAAACGTGTCAACAAATTGCTTGAATGGGCGTTTAAGGCCGTAGATAAGGCATTTTTGCACAGGAGTGATTGACGAGATGATTTTTTCTTGCTATAATGGGTTTGTAACGTTGAGAAGCGAGAAAAGATAGTCTCAGTGTTACCGCAGTAAAGATCATTAACAACAGGTTCGTACAGAGGAAGAGTTTCCAATCATAATTTCCCCCTATTTATGGTTGGAAACCCTTCCCCTGTCGTGTAGGGGGGATCAACGCATTCTCCCTCGTGGAGATTTTTTTATTACACATCTGATACAATGTATCGCTGTATGGTAAAAATTTCTCAATCTCCACACCAAAACAAAAATAAAAAAATGTTTCTTGACATTGTTCAAGAACATTCCATTTAAAACAAAAACAAAAAACAAATGGTAAAAAAGTTCTTTCATACAAAAAAAGGGGGGCAGTAAGCCACACGACGGAGAGAAGAGTAGTGCGGAGAAAGCATGAATAGCACGCACAGAAAATGCATATATTTTGTAAAATATGGTTACTCACCCGGAACCAGAATTGCACAAAAATATGTTCGTGCATGCGAACTATACCGGGCGCTCGCCCATATAATATATAAGGGGCTACTAGCGCCCGGTGAACCAATCTTTAGAAATCTTTTGAGGAAGATGTTCATCGGCAGATTTTTTCAAAAAACCACCGGCACCGGTGGTTTTTTGATTGGGAGAATAGATGTTTTTTAGGCGGTGTGCGGTATAATAGAAGTATGTTTTCACATTTTTTCAAAAAATCAAATCAAAAAGGCATTGGTGGCAAGGGCGAGGATTGCGCTGCGACCTTTCTGCGCAAAAAAGGATACAACATTTTACAGAGAAATTGGTATAACGCAACCGGCAAAAGACTTGGTGAGATCGACATTGTCGCACAGGCCAAAGACGGCACCATTGTCTTTGTCGAGGTAAAGACGCGCCACAGCACACAACGATCCGCACAGATGCTACCGGAAGAACAAATCACACCGCATAAACTCCACAAGCTTCAACGCATCGCCGAGGCCTATATCAAAGAACATGCACTATGGCAGACACCGTGGCGCATTGACGCCGTGAGCGTTGTTTTTGTCCGGGGAGAGAAAAAGCCGATTATCAAACACTTAGAAAGCATTTTCATTTGATGCTAGCGTCTTGGGACGAAGTTTGCTATACTAAGGATGTATAAGCAGATTAAGAGAATTGTATGAGCATTGATCAAAAAACATTAGCAGAACTTCGAGAAAAACTGGAAAGTGAAAAAAAACGTATCGAAGGAGAATTAGAGCGTTTTACACATGAGAACAGTGACGGTGATCGCGAGGCAAACTTTCCCAAGGATTTGGGCAACGAGCGTAGCGAAAACGCCACAGAAGTTGAGGAATACACAGACCGTCTCGGTGTTGAGCAGTCATTGGAAGCACAGCTCAAAGATATCACCGATGCCTTGGAGCGCATGGAAAACGGCACGTATGGCATCGATGAAAAAACCGGCGAGGAAATCAACATTGAGCGTCTTCGCGTCTATCCTGCGGCGCGCACCAATGTCTAAGAGCATGACGCGCGCGCAAAAAATTCACGCCACAGTGAAAGGCTATCTATCTGTGGGCGTGTTTTTTTTCGCGTTGCAAGCCATTACACGATTGATTGTCGCAAACGATGTCCTGCCAATTCTCTGCAACAAAGGGATTTCTTTTGGCGTGGAGGTCCCGACGATTATTTTTGGTGGCTTGTGGATTGTCTTTATCGGTGTGATGTATCATCTCTGGCAGAGCGTGCAACAAGAATCGTTTTTGGCGCAACTGCCATATATTTTTATCATTGCCGGCGCGCTGAGCAATCTCGCCGACCGGTTTGTCTATGGATGCGTTGTTGATTATATCCGACTTGTTCCATGGAATGTCTTCAATCTCGCCGATGCATCAATCGTTATCGGTGCTATAATGATAGTATATGCATCTCTTGTGAGCCATAAGTAACAACGATGTGTTTATCTCCTAAAATGTAATCATCACTTTTATGTCTTCAAAAGTTTTTTCGGCTGCAACGGTCGGACTTTCCGGCGCCTTGGTTGAGGTCGAGGTTGATGTGCTTGCCAGCGGATTGCATAATTTTACCATTGTCGGACTGCCGGATACCGCCGTCAAAGAATCGCGTGACCGCGTCAGTAGCGCACTCAAAAACAGTGGGTTCAAGCCACCGCATCAGTGTGGACGCATTACCGTAAACCTTGCGCCGGCCGACTTGCCAAAGGCCAGTCCGATTTATGATGTGCCGGTGGCAATCGGATTTCTCGTTGCAACGGGACAGCTTGCCTTTGATGAAAACGATAAACTTTTTATCGGCGAACTCGCCCTCGACGGTAGTGTTCGTCCGATTAACGGCGTCTTGCCAATTGCACTCTTTGCGCAAAAGCAGGGCATCAAGGAGCTCTATGTCCCGGCCGACAATGTCGCAGAGGCGGCTGTCGTGCGCGGTGTAGAGATTATCGGTGTAAAAAACTTACTGGAACTGCACAAGCACCTCAGTGGCACAGAGCTTATCACACCAACAGCACCGCTCGACGCACAACAACTCTGCACACATGCACAAACACCACTTGATATGGCATACGTCAAAGGACATGAACACGCCAAGCGCGCGCTGGAAATCGCCGCCGCCGGCGGTCATAATGTCCTCTTTAATGGTCCACCGGGCTCCGGTAAAACTTTGTTGGCCAAGACTTTTCTCTCCATCTTGCCACGTCTTACGACGGAAGAAGCACTTGATATCACAAAGATTTACTCTATTGCCGGGCTTTTGGGACAAAAGCGCGCGCTGGTGACATTGCGTCCTTTTCGTGCGCCACATCACAGCGCCAGTGCCGTGTCGCTCATCGGTGGTGGCACACACCCTCGTCCCGGAGAGATTTCTCTGGCGCATCGTGGTGTGCTCTTCCTCGATGAGTTTGCGGAGTTTCCGCGCAGTGTCTTAGAAAACCTTCGTCAACCGCTGGAAGATGGCGTTGTAACGATTGCGCGCGCCAAGGGTTCGCTAACATTTCCCGCGCACTTTATCCTTATTGCCGCGATGAATCCTTGTCCTTGCGGTTATGCAACGGACCCGGACAAGATGTGTACGTGCACACCGGCACAGCAGGCAAACTATGCACGCAAAATTTCCGGGCCAATTCTCGATCGCATCGACATGCATGTCGAAGTGCCACGTGTGCACATCAACAAACTTGAAGACACAAAAGAAGGAGAGAGAAGCGCGTCAATACGCACACGCATTGAACGCGCCCGAGCAATGCAGGACAAGCGCTTTGCGCAAAAAGACATCACGACAAACGCTGAAATGAGTCCCAATGACCTCAAAGTGTTTGCACCGCTAAACGAGGCATCACGGGAACTTCTGCGCAGTGCCGCACAGAAACTGGATTTTTCCGCACGTGCGTATCATCGCATCATCAAACTGGCACGAACCATTGCAGATCTGGCAGGAGAGAAAGAGATTCAGAAGACACACATTGCCGAGGCGATTCAGTACCGCACAAAAGCGGAATAGTAAAAGCGCCCAAGATCTCTTTGGTGCTTGTGGCAGGAAGATTGACTTTTTCTTTTGAGGATGTTTCTGCACAGCGTGTTGTGGGTCTGCATTCGCATTTGGAGCAGGACGTTTTGATAGGCTAAAAAGAGAGTGTCAAAGATATTGTTCTTAAAAAAATTATAACAAAACCAGCCCTTGTCAAGGACTGGTTTTTTGTGGAAAGTGTGGCATAATGTAGTGCATGAAGAAGAGTATTCTAATCGGTATCGCGCTTGTTGTGGCAACCGGGTGGGCGTTGTGGTGGTGGATGCAGTTGCGTCCACTTGATGTCATTACGGTTATTGATGACGGCAACGCACGCATCATGCACTATGTCCGGCAAGGACTGGTCGCAGAGGCGCTTGCGCAGGCGGATATTACGATGCATCAAGAAGACAAGATCTCTCCCGCAAAAGACGTGCCGTTAAAAAACGGGATGACGATTACCATTGCGCGCAAAAAAGTCCTTCACGTTATTAAGGGCGATCAGAAAAAAGATATCACCGTGCATGGCAAAAATACCGTGCGTGAAGCCTTGGATAACGGTGGCATCGTCTATGACGATGATGACATCATCTCGGTGCCTCTGACGGACGATGTCTATGATGATATGTATCTTACAATCATAGCCGTCACACAAAAAGAGCAAAAAATCCAAGAGAAGATCCCATTTACGACAACACAAAAAGAGGATCCGCAGAAAAAAAAGGGAACACGCGAGGTTACGCAGAAGGGCGCTTCGGGGACAAAAGAATTGACATACAGCATCATAGAGCACGATGGGAAGGAGGTTTCGCGGACGCTTATACGCGAAGAAATTCTCAAGAAGCCACGGGCGGAAATCATCACAGTCGGTACGTACGAAGTGCCACCACCGGTAAAACTCGGCAAAAAGCATAACGGCGCAGCGAGTTGGTATGCCAATAAGGGTTGTGACTGTGCCGCCAATCCGTGGCTACCCTTTGGCTCGCGTGTCAAAGTAACCAACAAGGCCAATGGCAAGAGTGTCGTCGTTACGATTAATGATCGCGGACCGTTTGTCGCCGGGCGTATCATTGACCTCGATAAAGTCGCTTGGCAAAAGATCGCACCTCTTGGCGCCGGAGTGATCGATGTTGTGATGCAAGAAGTAAAAAAATAATTATCCTATGACAACAACAGAAACACTTAACCTCATTTCCCTCAACATTGAAGGGTCGCTTCATCTTAATCGTTTTCCACAGTTGGTTCTTGCAGAGGACCCGGATGTCTTGTGTTTGCAGGAAGTATTTGAACATGATCTGCAACAAATCGCAGAACTCTCTCACATGCCACATTATCATTTTGCGCGTAAAGCATTTATTCCAAAGGAGCAAGGTCTCTCTGAGCGTGACGGGTGGTGGGGTCTTGCCATTTTTTCCAAAGAGCCACTGCGCGATGTGCGAGAAGTTTTTTATCGTCGTGCAGAGTCACGATACGCCACCCAAAATTATCAGACGCTTACCAAAGACCAACGTCAACAGGCACAAGAAGGCGTGATGCTCACAGGCATGTATCACAAGGGCGGTGATGCTTTTCCTGTTGCGACACTGCATTTTACGTGGAGTTTTGTGACGGCGTCGGAATTGCAAATGCACGACGCTCATCGTCTCATGGCAGTGCTTGCAGAGATTCCGGAGATTATCCTGTGTGGTGATTTCAACGTGCCACGCGTGCAAAATGCGTGTTATGAGATTTTTGCACAGGAGCTCATTGACGCCATCCCACGTGACATAACCAACAGCGTTGATCGCGCATTACATAAAAATGGCGCCAAAATCACACAAGATTTAATGGTTGATTACCTTTTTCACACCAAACAATTTCAGGCACAACATGTGCGACTTGTCGATGGTGTCAGTGATCATATGGCAATCGTTGCCCAGATACAACGTGCGTCGTTTTTGGTATAATAACATTATGATAGAATCATTTGTACAACGTGCACGAAAAAACGTTGCAAAAAACAATAACATCCAATCGTTGGACGTCTATCTACAGGACATCACTGCAGAGATTGATGAGGTGCGCGCAGAAATAAAAAAACACAATCACCTCTACTTGCAAGACGAGCTTGCAGATGTGTTGTGGAATTATCTCAACGTTTTGGCTATCCTTGAGCGCGATGGTCTAATTAAAAGCATTGACGAGGTCTTTGCTTGTGGTGAGGAGAAATACGCGCAGAGATTTCCGGCAATGCTCAGTGGCTCGCGAACACAGTGGAACGCTATCAAGGCAAAACAAAAAGAAGTCCTCGCAAAGAAACACAAAACATACTATGGCAAAAACAA
>CAZMCZ010000045.1:0-7864 GCA_964565145.1 uncultured Pseudobdellovibrionaceae bacterium
GACGATAATCCACGAGCACTTGACGGCACGATCCAATGTGTCTGTACGGCAAAGAAATGTTCACAGGCAGGCACCTGTGTCGCCACACCGGTCTTTGCAAGCTCTTACTCTTCATCCGTATGTGCAAGCAACTGTAGTTCCAACGCTGATTGTTCCAGTGGTTCCATCCGCGAAACAAACTAAGAGCGCCAACAGCACCACAAAAAACAGCCTCTCCAAGGAGGCTGTTTTTGTTGGTTGTGGAGCTGATGAGTATCGCAGTCTTTGGCAACAAGGATGAAGCAAAGATATACACAGTAGAGGCTATGTGGAATGTGTTGCGAGAATATGGTATAATAAATGCAGAAATAAAATGATTGAGCAATAGTTTTATGTTTTTTGGAGCAAAAAAAGAACAGCGTTATCTCGGCGTTGATTTTGGGACGCGAAGTATCAAGGCTGTAGAAATCTCACTACGCAAAAACAAACCGTATTTGGAAAATTATGGTGCGCTTGTTTTGGATACGTCACAGGAAGTTCTTGATGAATTTAATGGTGATTATGCGCAACTATTGCAACGAGGATTGAAACAATTATTACGGCGTATGCGGGTACAAGCAACGCAGGCAAATGTCGCTATTCCGGCGTATAATGGGCTTGTGATGATGGTTGATTTTCCAAAGATGTCCGAAGATGAACTTGCAAAGGCGATTCAGTTTGAATCTCGTAAATATATCCCGGCATCATTGGATGATGTGAATGTGAGTTGGGAAATCATCAAAGATAATGCGGAAACAACACAACAAGATGATACGATGAAGGTACTACTGGTTGCGGCACCAAAATCAGAAGTGGATTACTACGATCAATTATTTGACGGCACCAATATAGAGGTCAGCGCTTTAGAATTGGAAACATTTGCGTTTGCACGGCTCGTAACACACAAGACAAAAGAGCGCGTTTTGCTTGTAGACATTGGCGCCAAGACAACGAATATCATCCTCGTTGATGGGGGCGTCGTGCACATCAATCGCAATGTGGATGTTGGCGGTATTGATTTGACAAATACCATCGCTGAGCGCACAAAAATCTCTGTGGAACGTGCGCGTGAGATGAAAGAATCATCAAAAAACTTTTTTTCCGGACCGATGGCGGTCGTTTTTCCTTCTATAGAATACATTACAGCGGAAATACAACGCATCCTTTCTGCAGAGCAAACAAATACCATAAAAGAAATGATTTTTGCCGGTGGGACGGCGCATATGACAGGACTGCTTGAATACTTTTCACAGACGTTTAGCACACCAACGCGTCTCGTCGCGCCAATGGACGTTATCCATAGCGACAAAAAAGCATCTGATGGAAGACCGATTGGCTTGGACGCCTCGTATGCCGTTGCGGCGGGACTGGCAATTCAAGCCATAGAAAACAAAGATGCATAAAGTATGATATAATATATAAAGAACATGTCATAAAATAAAAACAAATCTATGGTATCAGGTGTCACTTTCAAAAATCCACATGCAAACAATGCGAACCGACGCAAAAAGAAACTTGTTTCGCAAGGGTTGCTTGTGATGTTTATTATTCTTGTGATCGTAATTGTCGCATATTTTATCGGTCTTGGATTGAAAAAAAGCGCGCAAAAACAGCAAGAAACACTACAAAAATCGATTACATCGTTGCGAGAGGAAATTAACCAAAAATTAAAGGAGCCATCGCATACAGCCGGCATGATGATGGCAACACAGAAGACGCTTTATGATGGGCTTAGTGGAGAGGAATTGCTCCATATCTTGGAAGAAACGACAGTGCCGCGTGTTGTGTTGATCTCTGCAGAGTATGATAAAGGTATTCGCGACAAGACGGGGGCGTATGTATTATCACTGACGGGGGACATTGAGACCTTTGACGGATTGGCGGCACAAGTAGACGCGTGGAAAAAAGACCCACACTTTAGTGATGTGCGCATGGGAGAAGTTACCCCGGATGAGCAAACGGGACGGCTGGTGTTTTCTGCGATATTAACACTGGCACCGGCAAATGAGGGAGAACGTCCTTATGATCGCCTTCCTGAAAATATAACACAAGAGAGCGAGGCACAGCAACAGACAGAAGACGTTGCGCCAGCACAAGAAGGACAACAGGCACAAGAAGGCGCACAGAACAATACACCGGATCTTCCACAAGCGCAGGCACCGGCAGAAAACGCGCCGGCAGAAGGCTAGGACACAATAGTGTCGTCGGTCATTTATAATACGTGATTTATATAATTTTATGAAAAACATCATCCTCTTTCCACTGATTCTCATTGGCGCTGTCGCCTTTGCGATACAAATGGTCGTCCCATTGTATCAAGAGCAAGCACAAATCAAAAAAAACAACGTCGTGCTTGAAAAAGAGCAAAAAGAACTACAAAATGACGTGTTGAGCCTTGACCAATTTATTGCACAGATGAGGGCGCACGAAAGTGAAAAAACATTCTTGGAATCTTTTGTGCCACGTGATGCACGCGAACAAGATATCATCAACGACATCTCTCGTATCGCGGAATCGACGCATGTAAATCTTTTTACGCTGAGTTTTAGTGACAAAGTTAACAATAAAGGATTTCGCGTTGATGATGGGATTAAAAATTTGCAATACACACAAGCGGGATTTACGATCACGGGAACATACGGAGACCTCCGCGCGTTTTTGGCAAAAGTTTTTCGTATGAAACGTCTCTACGCACTGAATGGTTTTTCACTGGAAAAAATTATTGTTGATCCTGAAGCGGATGAAAATGTCGCACGGGATCAAATGACGTTGGTTGGCACATTCCGGTTTGCATCGTTGCCAAAGGCGGCGCCATTGAGCATTGAGGCATTGTCGTCTATTGACTATCGGCAGATCAGCAAAATCAAAAATGTCGTTACGCAAACACAGGGAATTACAGCAACAGTAGTACCACGTAAAAATCCATTTGCACCATAGGTAGTTTATCTGTGGCGTAATACATTGACGATTATATGAGTGAGGAGACGACAACTTCCGACGACATGACATTAGAACAACGAGCGCAAGAGCTGGGGGTGCCTTTTTTGAGTACGACGCCGGATGACGTGTCTCAAGACGCACTGCAGATGCTTTCTGAAGAAATTGCGCGGAAGTATGACATTGCTGTTTTTGCGCGTGATGAAAACGAAAAAGTCATCCATGTTGCAATGAAAAACCCACAAGATATTGATGCGCTTAATGTCTTGCGTTTTGTGGCGCAAAAAGATCACTACAACATCACTATTTATTTGGCCACACAAGATGTCCTGGATGATCTTTTTTCGCAGTATTCTTCTGCGGAGAAAGCGGTGATGAGTGCCGTGGCTGCGCTTGACGATGAAGAAGAGTCTGCCATGCGTCGCAAAAAAAAGAAAGGGCAAAGCATCAATTACGCGGAAAGCCTCAAAGACGCTCCGGTTGCAAAACTGGTGCAGGTCATTATCCGTCATGCGCTTGATGGAGGCGCTAGTGATATACATATTGAACCAATCAGCAAGACTTACCGTGTACGTTTTCGCGTTGATGGCATCTTGCATTCATCGTTGACATTTCCCATGGATGTCGGTAAGGCGGTTATCTCACGTATCAAAATCCTTTCCTCACTCAAAATTGACGAAAAACGTAAACCGCAAGATGGGCGTTTCCGCATTACCGAGAAGGGCAAGGCCGTTGATTTTCGTGTGTCTACCTTGCCGGTCGTAGAAGGTGAAAAAGTCGTGATGCGTGTCTTGGAGAAAGATAAACAAACGTTTGACTTGGAAAAGCTGGGACTGATGGGATCGCAACATGATATTTTTCTTGAGCATATTCGTGATCCTTATGGCATGATTCTCATGACGGGACCGACAGGGTCGGGAAAGTCCACGACGCTCTATGCGTTTTTGAAGATTCTTAACGGCGAAGAAGGCAATATCATTACACTGGAAGACCCGGTGGAATACTTCATTCCGGGGATTAATCAATCACAGGTAAAACCGGAAATCGGATATACGTTTGCAAGTGGATTGCGTAGTATTTTGCGACAGGATCCCGATATCATTATGGTGGGGGAGATTCGTGATGGAGAGACGGCGGAACTTGCAATTCATGCCGCGCTTACGGGACATCTTGTTTTTTCTACCGTGCACACAAATAACGCCATTGGTGCAATTCCGCGCTTGGTGGACATGGGCATTGAACCATTTCTTATCGCTTCGTCAATTCGTGTCATCGCTGCCCAGCGTTTGTTGCGTCGTGTCTGCCAACAATGCAAAGAGCAAGTCACGATGCCGGACGCTGTCATAAGGAAGATCAAAGAACATCTTGCGGGGATTGATCCGGAGGAATATAAAAAGTATGGCTTATCACAAGAGCAAATTGACAATCCGGTTTTTTATAAAGGACGTGGTTGTGATGCGTGTGGAAATCTTGGACTCAAAGGACGTGTTGCAATTTATGAGGTTGTGCCAATTGATGATGAAATGGAGGATGTGATTGCCGGAGAAAATGGTAATGCGCCACTTCTGGAAAAAATGGTGAAAGAAAAGGGCTACCTCTCATTGAAGCAAGATGGTATCTTTAAGGCGCTTCTCGGACTGACAACACTCACAGAGCTTGAACGTGTCACCGAGGGCGCGCTGATGCTTGGAGGCAAACTTGATGAAGTGGATGAGCGTGATTTTGATGAGCCACAGAAAAATGGCACATCGCAAGACGCTACAGTTACAGAAGACGCGCACCCTGTGTCGGAGGCGCCGGAGTAGTTTTTTTGCTTGGGACTATGGTATAATAAAAATATAAGTAATGACGTATTATGAACGAAGAACATTCTCTGCAAGATGAGCAGACGACAACGCATCCGCAAACATCGGATGCACCAAAGGAAAATGTCACACAGACAACACCACAGGAGAAAAAAACGATTATGGTGGTTGAAGATGATGTGTTTATCAGTGATATTTATGATGTCAAGCTTACATCGGCCGGGTATAATATTGTCTTGGCGAATAATGGCCGTGATGCCATCAACAAACTCAAAGAAGGGATTATCCCAAATCTGATGTTGTTGGATATCGTCATGCCATACATGGACGGATTTGATGTCCTGGAGGCACTGCAATTAAATAAAGCGTGGCGTGATATCCCCGTAGTGCTTTTGACAAACCTCAGCCAAAAAGAAGATGTGGATCGTGCCATGACACTTGGTGCAAAAGACTTTCTCATTAAGTCGCATTTTACACCATCAGAAGTGTTGGCAAAAGTGGAAGCGTACATCGCATAAACAGTATACAAAAATAAAAAAACATCATGGATAATACACATATTGCACAGCGCATCAAAAATCTCTTGTCACTTGCCGCACAACAAGATGCGAGTGATTTGCACCTTGCTGTCGGTCGTCATCCCACATTGCGTATCGATGGAAAGCTCATTCCGCTTTCGCAGGAGCCGATTTTGCTGGCAGAAGATACCAAGGCGATGGCAGACATCCTCATGGACGATACACGCATGCAGACTTTTGTGGATGAGGGACAGGTTGACTTTGCATATAATTTTGAAGACAAAATTCGCTTTCGTACAAATGTTTTTTATCAGCAAGGGCGTACGGGGATTGTGATGCGTGTAATCAATAACAAGATTCGTTCCCTGGAGGAGTTAAATGTGCCACCAATCGTGTATGAATTTGCTAAGTTTTCACAAGGGCTCTTTCTTGTCACGGGACCTGTGGGACATGGAAAGTCCACAACACTCGCGGCATTGATTGATTATATCAACCACAACAAAGAACATCATATCGTAACGATTGAAGATCCTGTGGAATACCTCTACACACCGGACCGTTGCATCATCAATCAACGAGAAGTCGGCGAAGACACAAAGACCTTTCCCGATGCATTGCGTAGCGCCCTGCGTGAAGATACCAATGTGATTTTGATTGGTGAGATGCGTGACCTGGAGACGATTTCTACGGCTATTACCGCCGCAGAAACAGGACATTTGATTTTTGCAACACTGCATACAAACGACAGTGCACAGACCGTTGATCGTATTGTAGACACATTTCCATCACATCAACAAAACCAAATTCGTTCTCAGCTTGCCAGCGTGCTTTTGGGCGTGCTTTCTCAGCGACTTTTGCCACGTACAGACGGAGGGCGTGTGCCGGCGGTGGAAATCATGATCAAAAACCATGCCATTGAAAACTTGATTCGTGAAAATAAAACATACCAGATTGACACCGTGATAGAAACAGGACAAAAAGACGGCATGATTTCTCTTGACAAGTCATTGGCGGTTTTGCTCAAACAAGGACACATCACACTCGACAGTGCAATGACGTATGCAAAAAATAGAGATTATTTGCGTATGCTCATTGGGCGCGGTGATGGTATAGAAGTGAATGATTAATATTATACTATGAAGTTTATATTTAAAGCACGGACACCGGAAAACACCATCGAAGGTGGAACAGTAGAAGCGTCTGACAAAGACAGTGCGATAAGACATCTGCAACAAAAAGGATACACACCACTGGAAGTACGTGTGGCGGGGTCGAAGTTTACCTTTGCCAAGCGCATTGAGGAGGCGACAACACGCGTGAGTACAAAAGACCTTCTACTCTTTTTCCGTGAGTTTTCTACGTTGGTTTCTGCCAAAGTGCCAATCGCTCCGGCACTCAAAACGATTTATGAACAGACAGAAAATCCTACGATGCGTGCAATCACAAAGTCATTAAGCGCAGATATTGAAGACGGACTTTCTATTTCTGAAAGTTTTGCGAAACACCCGAAGGTGTTCACGCCACTAATGATCAATATGATAAAAGCCGGTGAGGTCTCCGGTAACCTGCAGGGGGCTATTGAGTACGTCACACGAACGACAGAGCAAAATTACCTCCTCACAGCAAAGGTGCGTGGCGCACTGATGTATCCCGCCTTTGTGATTAGTGTGGCTGGCGTTATCGGATTTCTTACAATTACGTGGATTTTGCCAAAACTGACGGGCGTTATCCGCGAACTTGACGTAGATATCCCATGGTATACCAAGGCGATGATTGCATTGGGAGACTTTATGCAGGCGTATTGGTGGGTCGTCCTCGTGGTTTTTGCCGGGCTTGTCATTGCGTTTATCTATTATTTACGTACGCCGGAAGGCACAAAGGAATTTGATCGTATCAAACTCAAAATTCCAATTCTCGGTGACCTTTTCCGCTATGTGTATCTGACACGGATGACAGAAAACCTTTCTGTGCTTGTCGCAGGAGGCATTCCCATCGTGCAATCACTGATCATCATCAGTGAGGTGGTGAGTAATGGCGTGTACAAAAACATCCTTCTGGAAGCGGCGCGCGAAGTCAAAGTCGGTGGAGAGATTAATACGACGTTTTTTAAATACGAGGCCATTCCACCAATGGTGGCGCGCATGATTAAAGTCGGCGAGGAAACGGGACGACTGAGCAGTGTCTTGGAAGATTTGGCAGAGTTCTATCGCAATGAAGTGGATCAGATTACACGTAATCTTTCTGCACTGATTGAGCCGGTCCTCATTGTCTTCCTTGGCGTGGGCGTGGGCGTGCTTGTCGTGTCGGTGTTACTGCCAATTTACAACATCGCCGGGCAATTGTAGGACGTGTGGAAAAGGCGTGTGCATCCTGTGCAGGCCTGTGGATAACGTCATGTATTATTTTTGATTTTGTTGTATAATAGATATAGTAATAAAAATAAAAATACAAAAATGAAAGGAGAGGAGGTGACAAAAACATGAAAAAAGGTTTTACGTTAATCGAACTCTTGATCGTCATCGCTATTATCGGAATTCTCGCATCTATCGTGCTTGTGTCACTGAGCTCAGCTCGTGATAAGGCACG
>CAZMCZ010000046.1:0-2831 GCA_964565145.1 uncultured Pseudobdellovibrionaceae bacterium
AGCTTGTTTTTTCTCCTGTCGGGGTACAGGGATTCGAACCCTGACTAAAACGTCCCAAACGTCTCGTGCTAGCCGTTACACTATACCCCGATTGCATAGCTATCATCATACTACAAACAAGAAAAAAATCAAGTGAAGACGATGTGTGTTATCGTGAGAAACAAAAAAGTTCTTATGCTTCTCTGTACTTTCCGCGCAAAACCAACGACAGCCTATGACATAATGACGAAAAAACAACATCTTGACGAAAAATGTTTTTGCTATTATACTTTTAAATACCCTTAACAAGCATTGCACGCGGGTATAGTACTTGTCTGCCGTTGGCAGATAATGGCTTATTACTCCAGCCCTGTCTGCCGACAGGCAGGCTTCCAAGCTGATGCATACATATGATTATTGTATATACATTATATGACTGCAAGAGGGATCAATTTTATACGAGAATGACCAATAACCTACCGCGCCGTCTTAGTGAACACAGACGTGGGCAGAGTTTCTACACGAAACAAATGAAGTCTATTGACGTGTTGTATACAGAAAAATGTATTAACTACAAAGAAGGTCGTGCACGAGAAAAATATTTAAAAAGTGGCGCTGGTCGAGAATTTCTGAGATCTTTGTTATAATATAGTAATGATAAGCGGGTATAGTATAATGGCTTATTACTCCAGCCTTCCAAGCTGATTATGCGGGTTCGATTCCCGCTACCCGCTCATATAAATGAAAAGACGTTCTGCAAAGAAGGTCTTTTTGTATATTGGGAAAACGTACGGGAATCGAAGGGCGCAAGATAAGCCTGCGATAGCAGGCTGGAAAGCATACGAGCAAGCGCGTATGCTGTGTGTAGCGCCCCGGCTTCGCATCGGAGTAAGAAGGATTCCCGCTACCCGCTCATATAGAAAAAACCACGCTCTTTGGCGTGGTTTTTTGAATACTCATCAATACCCACCAAAGAAATACGCTGAAAAAATCCACAAAAAGTGCTATACTATAGTATAGATGATAAAATACATTGTTTAAAAAATCTTGTGACACAAAAAGGAGGACAGTCTGCATGGTGGAAAGAGCGGGTCTTTTATCAAATTTACCCCTTGAGTTTTTATGATACCAACAATGACGGCAAGGGTGACATCCAAGGCATTATTACCAAACTCCCCTATCTCAAAAAACTTGGCATCGGCGCGGTGTGGATTTCACCGATGTATCAATCACCGATGGTAGACAATGGCTATGACATTTCCGACTACGATGCCATTGATCCGACATTTGGCACAATGGAAGATTTTGAGCAACTCCTTGACTGCGCCCATGCGCTTGACATTAAAGTGATGATGGATCTCGTCATCAATCACACCTCCGACAAGCATCCTTGGTTTATCAAGTCTCGTCGTGGCAAAAACAATGACAAAAGCGACTTCTATATCTGGCACGATGCCGTAGATGGCAAAGAACCCAACAATTGGGCCGCTGATTTTGGTGGAAGTGCGTGGACCTGGGACAAACGACGCAAACAGTACTACCTCCATCTCTTTTCCAAACATCAACCAGACCTCAACTGGCACAATCCCGCCGTCAAGAAAGAACTTTTTGCCATGATGCGACGCTGGCTTGCACGTGGTGTCGATGGGTTTCGTATGGATATGGGAAATTTTCTCTTCAAAGCGGAAGGTTTCCCCGACGCAGAGCGGGGAGACGGTGACACGCGACCGTTTATTCACGGCGAACACCTCTATGCAAATCAACCGGGCATACACGAACTCCTCAAGGAGATGCACCGAGACGTCCTTGCTCCGCATAACGCCGTTGTCTTGGGTGAGATGTATTTCCTCACACCGGAAGAGGGATTAAAATATGTCGGTTATGATCGCAAAGAGATTCACATGCTCTATCAGTATCACATCATGGATGCGCGTGGCGATTGGTCGCGTGTCAATGAATCTGTGCGCACATGGGCAGACGCTTTTGCCGGCAAGGCGTGGAACACGATCACTTTTAGCAATCACGACTCACCGCGCAGTGTGTCCATCTATGGTGACAGTCTCTACCATCACGACGCATCGGCAAAGTGTATTATGACGTATCTTCTTACTGCGCCGGGGACGCCGTTTTTTCTCCAAGGAGAAGAAATCGGCATGACCAATACCACCATAACATCTCCCGATCAACTCACAGATGTCAAGATGCGTGGCATTTACGAAGAACGTCTCGCGCGCGGAGAAAATCCCAAAGAAATTCTCTCCGATCTCTCCTGGTGGAATCGTGACAATGCCCGCACGCCCATGCAGTGGAACGCCGGACTTCATGGCGGTTTCAGTAATACAAACCCGTGGCTTGATCTCAATCCCAATTACAAACATTTGAACGTTGAAGATGAGATGCGTGATCCACATTCTATCTGGTCTTATGTGCGAGACCTCATTACGATGCGCAATGTCACACCGACGCTTGTCTATGGTGACTACACGCCCCTTTATCCCGATAACTGGATGATGTACGGCTTTGTGCGTAGTGACGATACGATGACGCTTGCGATCTTTTTTAACTTTGCTTCCAACGAAAACTACATTGACATGCCGGACATTCTTCGTGGTGATCGTGGGCATCGAATCCTCGGCAACTATCGCTCAGAGGACAAAAGCACGACAGACCGCCTCGTCCTTGCACCGTGGGAAACGCGCATCTACCGCATCAAATCCCCCATAGAAAAATAACCCTCTCCCACTCTCCAACACCTCCCCATCCACCTCCCCCATCACCAATCACCACCAACACTACCATATAATATTATATGGTAGTGTTTTGATTTGTGTGTGCGTGTGGTGTGTGCAGAG
>CAZMCZ010000046.1:2931-7735 GCA_964565145.1 uncultured Pseudobdellovibrionaceae bacterium
GTGCAAAAATGTGATATGCCATAAAGATGTGGTGTCTGTCAGAGAACACCCTCTCTTCGCTCTTCATACATCTTCTCCCACACGCAAACAAAAAGTCTTTTGTGTAACGACAAAAACCCGGCGCACTCACTCATGCGCCATTGCGGTGTCTGTTTTGTGTGGTGGATGATTAGACAAAGCGTGATCGCGGGCGCGCATCAGGCGCACGTTTGACGGGTGTGCGCTTTTTGGGCTTTTGTACGATTGTAACGCGCACCGCATCAGGATTATGTGAGCGTTTTTCGTGCGGTTGTTGTGATGACTTGGCAGGCGTATCGTCGCTGTGTTTGATTGTCGTTTTTTGTGTCGTTACACGCTCTTTTTTTGCAGTGTCTTGTGCGAGAGAGACGCGGAGTTTGACATCGGAAAGGACATTCATAAATGCAATAAAAGCCTCATAGGGCGATTCGTACGGATTGAAATATTTATGGACATCACCATCGGCAAAGTATTTCGTACACATATAGTAGAAATGATCTGAGGTCGTCAATCGTCGCCAACTCTCAATAAGATCACTGTCCCCGCTTGCGAGTACGCGATCTTTGATCGCATAGAGTTTATCCATGGCTTCGTGTTGCAAGTCATTGCTCAACCATGCGGAAAGGTCGCGCTCGATATCCGCCCATGAGTAAAAATCAGGCGCATCAATCTCTCCCACCGGTGCGTAGCGCGCAATCGCTTCCGATGGTGTAACAAAATCATTGTCGGGATGGGCGAGGATTTTTTGTGGAAGCGCCCGTAGAAAATCAAAGATGCCGGAATCCGCCCACTGATGTTCGCCAAAAGTTTCGTAATCCATAAAGAGATTGATGAGTTGTCCATTGCCGTTGATGGCGCTGACCCACTGTGCAAACTTCTCTGCGGAAAGCGGATGCTCTTTCCATCCTTGCTCTGAAAACCGAAAGGCGATATCATCAGATAATTTATAATCTTTCAAAAGCGCGGTGAGATGTTGTGTGCCATGTGGCCGATAAGGAAAGTTTGCACTGCGCCACTGTAAGACATGGTCTGCTCCCTCGGCAATAATGCCATCGTAGCCCATTTTTTCAATAACGTGTGCGAGGTGATTATTGTAAATCAATTCCGTATTACGAAAAACCCTTGGCACGACACCAAAAAGATCCAAGACAATTGCACGATGCTTGTTCACCTGATAGGCAAACTCTTCTTCGCTATAGAGAAAAGACAACGAATGATAGTAGGTCTCACTCAATACCTCTGCACGTCCTGTAGCAACGAGTTTTTGAAACGATGCCAAAACCTCCGGAAAGTCTTTTGCAATCTGCTCAAGAAAAATACCCGAAAATGAAAAACTGATACGGAACTCCGGATGTTGTTCTAAGAGTTCCAATAAAATAGCGTTGGTCGGGAGATACGATTTATCCGCGACACGACGCAAAATCCATTGATTATTGAGGCTGGTTTGCGTGTCATCGTTGAAATACGAACTGTCCTCACCGATATTAAAAACCCGATACCGTTTGATGCGCAGTGGTTGATGGACTTGGAAATAGAAACAAACAGATGGCATAGAAAAATATTATGATGGTAATTGTTTGAAAACATAAAGACACTTGCGTGCGGCGGCCGCCCAATTGAGTCGTTCCACTTCTCGTGCACCTTCCGTGGCAAGCGTGTACTGCAGTGCATCATAAGAAATCACCGCAAGAATCTTATTTGCCATTTCTTCCGTATCCCAAAAGTCTACTTTGAGGGTATTGGTCGCTACCTCGGCGACACCGGATTGCCGGGAGACAAGCACGGGCGTGCCGTGCAACATCGACTCCAGTGTCGTGAGCCCAAACGGTTCTGATACCGATGGCATGACGTAGAGATCGGCCATCTTGTATGCTTCTTGCAATTCTTTGCCACGAACAAACCCCATAAAGAGTACCTTGTCTGCAATCCCCAGCGCCGCCGCTTGTGCGATAACTTGCTGTTGCATGTCTCCGGAGCCGGCAATGACAAACACGACGTTTTCTTTGTATTCAAGAACTTTTTTTGCTGCGGTGATGAAATACTCCAATCCTTTCTGCACTGTCAGTCGCCCGACAAAGAGAACAATCTTTGTTCCGCGCGCTTTGAGTTTTTGCAATTGCTGTGTATGCGCCGTGGCGTCTGGAAAATCCTCTGCATCAATGCCGTTATGGACGACGTCAATTTTGTCGGCATCAATACCGTACTTTTGGACAATAATCTCTTTGGTGTAATTGCTCACAGCGACGATACGATCTGCCGCCTCTAAGCCACGCTGTTCAATCGCCGCAATCACCGGATTGACATTATCCCCACCGCAACGATCATATTCCGTTGCATGGATATGTGCAACCATCGGTTTGCCACTAACGTCATGCGCCGCAATGCCGGCAAGAAGTGACAACCAATCATGAGCATAAATCAAATCGTAGTCTTCTTCCATTGCGATGTGCTTTGCGTTTTGGGCATAGCGCAATACTTCCTCGTATAGATTATTGCCGTACTGTCGATCTTGGATGCGTGTACGCTCATACATATAAGAGTGCTCTGTCATATAGGGTGAAAGAATGGTGTCGATGTTTTTCATCGTTACTTTTGAGCGCGTATCTGCAAAAAGAATCTGCATATACTCCGCAGAAAGTGGCACGCTTTTTGGCAAAACAAAAATCACCTCAGACCCGGCACGCGCAAGCGCGCGCGTTAGCCCGAGGCATGCAACACCAAGTCCACCGCTATTATATGGCGGAAACTCCCACCCAAACATAAGTATACGAGGTTTGTTCATGTGACCTCTTGTGTTTTATTTTTCTATTTACACACGCATGAGAAAATGCTTCCCTCTTTTGGTTTTCTGTCTTGCGCTGACACCGGAAATACCCCTGACATTTTTTCAAAAAATTTATTTCTCTTTTTATTATATCACGATACTGCCAAATGAGCATCTCCAGCACACGTCTATCAATAATGCTCTTCTATCATTCACTTCTCTGTGCAAAACGTTTCTTTGTGGTATACTGGAAATAATACAAAAACGATGACAAAAACAAAACCGACAATCGCGTATTTTTCTATGGAATTTGCCTTCCATAACGACATGCCAAACTATGCTGGTGGGCTTGGCGTGCTTGCCGCCGATATGATGCACTCGTGTGCCGACAAAGCACTTCCGATTGTCGGTATGACGCTCTTTTATCACCAATCAAACATCCCGCAACAACGTTTCCCCATCGGTACCTACTTAAGCAATACGGAAAAATCCACTACCGTGCGCATTGAAGACCGTGATGTGCGTGTAGAGATTTGGCAAATGCATATCATGGGACGCAATGAACATGAAACACCGATCTACTTCCTCACAACCAACGTAGAACCAAACAAGCCCTGGGATCGCGACCTCACTATGCACCTCTATCCCGCCGATGAGTATACACGCATCGCTCAAGAAGTGATTCTGGGCATCGGCGGAGTGCGCGCATTGCAAGCACTTGGTCACACGATTTCTCACTACCACATGAACGAAGGCCACCCGGCGTTTTTGACATTGGAACTCTTGCATCAAAACAACGGTGACGCCAATGCTGTGCGAAAGCTCTGCACCTTTACAACACACACCCCCGTCGCCGCAGGATTTGATCGTTTTAGTTTACCGATGTTGCATCAAGTAATGCGGGATACGCTTTTGGAAGATATTGATTCCTATGTCTGTGATGAGCGCTTTGAGATGGCGCGACTGGGATTTACTCTTAGTCACGCAATCAACAGCGTCGCACAAAAACACAAACTCGTTACAAAGGCGATGTTCCCATCATTTTCCTTCCTCAACATCACCAATGGCATCTATCATCCGCGCTGGGCAAGCTCTTCAATCGCCACACTCCTTGACACCTATATCCCCACGTGGCGCGAAGACCCGACAAAACTTGCACTTGCACCAACCGTCCTCCCGCACGATGAACTCGCAAACAAGCATTACGAAGAGAAAATGCACTTGTGTGATTGGATCAATGCGCATCCTGACTATATTCCCCTTGATCATCTCGAAGACCATCTCCTTCTGGACCCGTCAATCCTCACCATCGGCTTTGCCCGACGCTACGTGCCATACAAGCGCCACGAACTAATCTTCCAAGATATGGAGAAGCTCTTATCTATCGCCGAGGGACGACTGCAAATTATTTTTGCGGGACGTTGCCACAGCGCCGATCCTTATTGTAATGGTGTCCGCGCTGCAATCACGCAACACGCAGAGACGCTTCGTGGCAAAATAAAAGTCGTTATTATCCCCGACTACGATTTAGATATTGCCAAAAAACTTGTTTCCGGTGTAGACATCTGGCTCAACACACCCGTACCGCCACGCGAAGCCAGTGGCACAAGCGGGATGAAAGCCGCGCTCAACGGCGTCCTCAATCTCTCCGTTGCCGATGGATGGTGGATTGAAGGATATAATCGTGCGCCACGTGCCGGATGGAGCTTTGCCGGCATGGAAGCAATGCGCAATGATTATCTCAATCAACATGATGCCTATGAACTACTCCTCCAATTAGAAGATGCCTTGGACTGCTACTATAACCATCCCGACCAGTGGGCGGATCGCATGACCCATGCCATCTCACTTCTCGCTTATTTCAACACGCACCGCGTCGTCTCAGATTACTATGAAATCATGTGGTCATAAAATCCTCATTATTCCTCATAAAAAACAACAACGCCTTTCACCAATCAATTCTGCTGTGTGCATCAATATAAAATCCCGGACATTTTTATAAATGCCGGGATTTATTTTTTT
>CAZMCZ010000047.1:0-4927 GCA_964565145.1 uncultured Pseudobdellovibrionaceae bacterium
AAAAATACACACCTGTCAATAACGGTGACCTGTTCCATAGCGTCACAAAACTACTTTGACCACCTGGCACATCTGAGGCATAATAGAGATAGGTATTCTTTATTTTTACGTTCATGCAAACACCGACCTCTCTCCCACTGACACGACAACCGGATCCCCTACTCAATGCGCCAACGACTCCGGTGCATGACATTATGGATGCAACGATACAAAAACTCATTGCTGACATGTTTGTTACAATGGAGAAAGAGCACGGCGTTGGCCTTGCCGCAACACAGGTTGGACACTCTCTGCGCCTTGCCGTTATTGATGCGGAAGGCCAGCAATTTGTACTCATCAATCCCACAATTGTCAAAAAATCACCCGAAATGATTACCTTTACCGAAGGATGTCTCAGCATCCCCAAAAAAGAATTTCTCATCATTCGTCACGAACGTATTACTGTGCGCTATAGCGATCAACAAAACATCACACACAAAATCAAACTGAAAGGATTTCTCTCTGTGGTCTTCCAACATGAAATTGATCACCTCGATGGCATCCTCATCGCGGATCGTTACGCGCAACAAGCGGACTTACGCAAAAAATACCATCTCTCTCATTCATAAAAAACATGCTATGATTTTTGATCTTCGTCGTGGTGTTACGCCAACCACATCACAAAACAACAACCTCTCACCCGATGCAAGAAACGTTATTTTTATGGGCTCCGGCGTGTTTGCGCTTCCCCTTTTGGAGATGCTCCATGATGATCCATCGATTAACATTGTGTCCATTGTCACAAAGCCGGACCGCAAAATTGGTCGTGGGCACACACAGCAACGCCAAACCAATAATAATCATATCAAAGAATATGCCGTTACCCACAACATCACACTTCTCCAACCGGAAAAGCTTGATGATTCTTTTTATGAAAAAATACCCTCTACCGGTATTGATTTACTGATCGTGGCATCCTATGGGAAAATCCTACCACAAAAACTTTTAGAGTTATTTCCCTATGGTGCACTCAATGTGCATGCCTCGCTCCTACCAAAATTCCGTGGTGCATCCCCCATTCACAATGCCATCATCATGGGAGAAAAGAAAACCGGTATTACGCTCATACAAATGGACACGCAACTTGATCATGGCCCGATAATCGCACAGTCATCGCTACCGATTGATTCCCAAGACACGACCGTAACCCTTGAAGAAAAACTTGCAAAACTCGCTGTGACACTTTTGGCACAAACCCTGCCGGCGTTTTTTGCAAAAGAGATCACGCCAACGCCACAAAATGACGCCGAAGCAACTCTCTGCCAGATTATTGAACGCGAAGATGGCCATATCTTGGCAACGTACACCACAGAAGAGGTTTACAATCGTTATCGAGCGTTTATTCGTTGGCCGGGTATTTTTCTCATGTGGAAAAAAGATGCCACCAACATATTACGCATTAAACTTCTTGCCATCGCACCGGCACAACATGATCATGCTATCTTAAAAAAATATGCACCGGGCACAATCTTTACAGAAGAAAAACGCCTCTTTTTACGCACGCAAGACGGCGCAATCATGATTGAGCGCCTCCAACGTGAAGGTGGCAAAGAGCTTAGCGCAAAAGATTTCATCAATGGAAATCCAACATTTATTGGTTCAATTATTTTGTAATGTTTTCTTATAACAAACAATCTCTCTTCCTTTTTGCTCTCATTTTTTTGGTGATGAGTATTATTATCATCACCGCGTATCGTTACCGCGCGCTGTACAATCCACCAACACCACCTCCCCAACCGCAAAAAGAAAAGATAACGGCAGAAGAGCCCTCACACGAACAGCCCCAGAAAGAACACACCACCGATGATGAGATTACCACAGACATTGACACCTTTGTGCGCAAAGCGTCAGAGGCGGAAATAATTATTGATCTACGTGACCAAAAAGCATTTCATAATGAGCACATTCGCGGAAGTATTCTTCTGCGTCGCCTATCGCCGGAAGAAATAGAAAATGCCAAAAATGTCGTCTTTTATGCAGACCAGTCCGTTCCTCGCGCAACCATTGCACAGACACTCGCTGCGCTTCACCTACCGCAAAAACCGGTGCTTTTTATCGGTCCGTTAGAAACGTATGTTCAGAACGGTGGCACAACGATTAGCGCCCACAACGCTCAATCACTTCGCGATCAAGCGACGGTTCAATACGTTGAGCCACGCGACCTCGCAAAACGTCTCCGTGAAAAAACACCCACCACAATCATTGATGTCCGTCGTAAGGGCAACTTTGCAAAAGGTCATGTGCCACAAGCGCAGAACATTCCCTTTGCAGAACTTGAAAAACGTTACCGAGAGATTGCGCGTTCTTCTGCTCCCGTCTATGTGTATGGCACCAATCAAGAACAAAGTTTTCAAGCGGGCGCACTGCTCTTTAATCTGGGCATCTTTAATGCCAAAACCATTACCGGCGGATTTGACGCATGGAAAAAATTCAACTATCCGATTGCAGGCGAACAACCGTCACACTCGTAAGGCATTACAAGAGAAAGACCATCTACTTGTATATATGCTTTTTTGGCATTTTGTGTGGAGGCATGTTGTTTTTCCTATAAGCGTCCACGATATCCGATTGCAATGAGATGCTATTGTGAAGCGTCATAATGTCTGCCGTATTTGTCAGCGTGTCATAAAGCGCATATGTGGCACTACCACTTCTTGTTGCGGCAAGCTCTCCGGGATTTACGACGAGGCACGTATCGACATGATCGATGTTTTTCTTATGATCATGTCCATAAAACACCGCATCAAACTCCCCTGACTGCGCCATGGGCTTTGCAAGCATCGTATAATGTGTGATAAAAATCTTTCTTCCACCAAATTCTAATATATCAAACGTATCAAAGCCAACAGTGAGATTGCTTTTTTCCTCCAAGGATAGTGCGGTAATGGCAACACGCTCTCCATCATTATTCCCCCATACGGTAGTAACCGGAATAGCCTGCAGTGCCAAAATACGTGCAATGCCCGCATTGATTAAGTCGCCCAAACAAATGATCTGCGCAACGTCCCGATGCTTGATGTCGTTGAGAAATAAGATTAGATTATGTGCGTTCTCGTGAATATCTGAAATAATGGCAATTTTCATAACTGTAACAATTATCTATAATCACCGCTACCGCGCATGACCTTGCGTTCATTGCGTGATGCAAGTTTATTGATATTTAAACGCGCTACGTCTTCCAGTGTTGTGTCATAAGCCTTTGCAAGAAGCGCAAGATACCACAACACATCTCCCATTTCCTTGAGTACATCTTCTTTCTTTTCTTCCAGCGAACAATCTCCACGTAAAGCTTTTTTTATGTGGTCTGCCACTTCACCACCCTCACCTGCAATCCCAAGTGAGCAAATAACAATCTTATCATCGCGTGCCATCTGAGGGTTCAAATCAAACTTCTCCGCTCTTTGTTGATAGTCATTAAAATCCATCGTCGTTACTTTAACTTTTCTTTGAGGATGTGCATGACCATTTGCGGATTTGCTTTTCCGCCTGTTTCTTTCATGACTTGTCCCATGAGCGCTTTAATGGCATTTTCTTTGCCCGCTTTGTAATCTGTCACACTCTGCTTATTGGCAGTAAGAACTTTTTGAACGATCTCATCCAGTGCTTTCTCATCATTCACTTGACCAAGGTTTTTTTCTTCAATGATATGACTTGGGTCACCACCGCTGTGCAACATCTCTGCAAGTACCGTTTGTGCCACGGAAGAGTTAATCGTTCCATCAACAATGATTGTCATCAATTCTGCAAAATTCTCCCTCGTTATTTTTGTTGTCGTTATCTCCTGTTGTGCATCAGTAAGCATTTTATTTAGTTCATTGATGAGATAATTTGCTGCAAGCGTTATGGCTTTTTGCTCCTCGCCACTGAACTCACCTGATGATTTCTTGGCACGAATTTCACTCACAACGCCCTCAAAATAGTCAGCCAATGCACGATCGTCAATCATGACGTCAATGTTTTCTTTGCTGATGCCATACTCCCGGGCAAAACGCACACGCTTTGCCTGTGGTAATTCCGGGAGAGCGTTGCGCAGTCGCGTGATATAATCCTCGTCAAAGACCATCGGCGGGATATCCGGCTCCGGAAAATAGCGATAATCATTGGCGTTTTCTTTGGAGCGTTGTGCAACGGTTTTATTTTTATTGTCGTCCCATCCGCGTGTTTCCTGTCTGATTTCTCCACCGCTATCAAGGATTTCACTCTGTCGCATCATTTCATATTCCGCAGCTCTCTGCACGCTTTTAAATGAGCCGATATTTTTGACTTCCACTTTTGTACCGGAAAGCGGATCAGCGCCGTCTTTATAAAGAGAGATGTTTACCTCACAACGCATTTGTCCTTTTTCGATATCGGCATCGGAAATATCCAGATAACGGAAAATACGTTGCAATTCTTGACAAAATGCCCGTGCCTGCACACCGCTGGTAATATCCGGCTCAGAGACCAACTCCATAAGTGGTAGCCCTGCGCGATTAAGATCAACAAAGGTTTCTCCATTTTTGTGAATATTCTTTCCGGTATCTTCCTCCATGTGGATGCGCGTAATGCCAATCTCTTTGTCGTCAATAAGGATTTTTCCCTTTCCGCAAAGCGGTTGATCGTATTGAGAAATTTGATAACCCTTTGGCAGGTCGGGATAAAAATAATTCTTACGATCAAACTTGCTATTGCGCAAGATTTCACAATCAAGCGCCAGTCCCGCCATTTGCACAAACGCAATAGCCGTTTTGTTGGGAACCGGCAGACTTCCCGGCTGTGCCGTCGTAACGGGATCAATCGAACTATTTGGCACATCTTCTTCACCAAGGTGATTTGGCGCACCACTAAACATCTTTGAGTCAGTCTTTAACTCCACATGAATCTCCATCCCAATTGTTGCATTATATTT
>CAZMCZ010000047.1:5027-7292 GCA_964565145.1 uncultured Pseudobdellovibrionaceae bacterium
CCACTACTACCAAAAGCGCCGTCACCGCGCTCTGTGTCCTCATCCAATGCGCGCACCTCAACAATATCAGGCAATACCACTTCTTGGATCAATAGTTGTGCGATTTTGTGTCCACGTTCCAGACGATAGGCGTGCTCTCCGAGATTGATGATGCCAATCATAATTTCACCGCGATAACCGGCATCAATGACGCCACCAAGCACTTTAAGCCCGACCTTGTGCGAGAGGCCACTCTTATCCCAGATGAGCCCCACATAGCCCTCAGGAATCGCCAACGCAATGCCCGTACGAATTTGCACACGCTCACCCGGCTGGATATCATAACGCATCAACGCATAAAAATCCATCCCGGCATCACTACTGTGTGCACGTGTTGGCAGTGTCGCATCTTTCTCTACTTTTTTTACCTCTAATCGCATACGTGTTATGATGTTCTCTTTGCTATTTTACCATACTCCGCCGTACAATTCTATGTCGTACGCACAGATCAATGATCTCCTCGTGAATGTCCTCAATGCTACGCAGTTTGCCACGCGCAACACATTGAACGCGATGCCATCCCTTGCCGGTTTTTGCGAGACGCAAGGCGCTTGTGCGAGAGTGTGTGAGATAGGCAATGTTTTTTTCTGCATCGTCTTGCACCTTCCCACTTGTGGCAAGCAATTTCTGCGAAACCTTTACCGGCACATCGAGATAGATCGTCATCTGTGGTCGCGGGAGACCAAACACATCAAATTCCATTTTGTCAAGCCACGCAAGAAACTTATTGCGTTTTACGGCAGAAGAAATTTTACCGCCTTGATGAATCTGATTGGCACTGACATAGCGATCAAGGATGACAATATCTCCCTGCGCAAGCCATGCAGAAAGTTTTTCCTTTGACTCAAAACGATCAGCGGCATAGAGCACTGATGTGATGTAGGGATCCAGAGAGAGAAAGTCACCATACTTCCCATGAAGACATGCATGGACAAACGCGCCAAAGAAATTATGATCATACTGTGGAAAATCCAATGTCCGGACACGCAAGCCCGCTTTTTTTAGGCGCGCGACCAAGCGCTTCGTCTGCGTCGCCTTTCCACTTCCATCAGAGCCATCGATGACGATGAGCTTCCCTTTTGCTCTTTTCTTTTTTATGCGCATGGAGCGACATTTAACGTTGTCATAAGCTGATCAACTTGCCGATACATCTCCTCGTATCCCACGCTATTATCAATGATATAATCAGCTTCTTCTTCCAATCGTGGCACATCTCTATCGGCGGGTCGCAGATGGTCTTTTTGAAAATCATCAAACGTCTTTGTGTTGTCATCTACCTTTTCGTTGCGCATCACCAGACGACGATACCGCGTTTCAATTGGCGCATCCACATAGAGGAAGACAAAACCATCCAAATCGCGCATGGCATCGAGTTCTTCCTTTTTGCGAATCCCCTCAAAAACAACAACCGGCGCCTCTGATGCTGTGATATCTGCACGGAGTGCTTGCGAGAGGATATTACCACCAAATGTTGCGCGCAATCCCTCACCAAGAATGGCGAGATTTTGTCGGGTATACTCCAATGATAAACGCGCTAAAATATCTTCGAGAATATGCGAATATCGCAAATGTTGCGCGCCATATTTTTCTACCAAATATCCCGTAACCGTTCCTTTGCCGGATCCCATTTCTCCGGCAATTCCAATGATGACTTTTTGAGACATAACAATTTTTATAATGAATTATTTTTCCAGTATGACAAAATCAAATGCATAGCGACCATTATCATGATGTTGGCGTGACACTTCCCGTGTAAAGAGATGCTTATACGGCGGGAAAAACACATCGGCATCGGCAAACGCTTCATCCACCTCGGTGAGATACAACCGATCTACCAGCTCAAGCGTCTGTGCATAGAGTGATGCGCCACCAATCACAAACAGTTCTTTTTTGTCACGTTGCTTTGCAATTGCCATCGCCTGAGAAAAAGCCGATGGCACATCGTGCACGATTACGACACGTTTTGCGTCTCCACCTGGAAGATCTTCCGTCTCACGCATGAGGACAATATTGTCACGATGCGGTAACGGTCGAAACGCTTCCGGAAGCGACAGATATGTTGCTCTCCCCATAAGGACCGGAGCGCCGTTTGTGATTTGTTTAAAATGTGCCAAATCTTCCGGAATGTGCCAGAGCAAATCATTGTCCTTGCCCAATTCCCGATTACGCCCAATACCGGCAATCATGCTTTTGCGTATACTCATAATTCCATTATAAAGCAAAAAG
>CAZMCZ010000048.1:0-7233 GCA_964565145.1 uncultured Pseudobdellovibrionaceae bacterium
CATACTCATCCGCGGATAATTGCAAAGGTCATGTATGCGATGTAAAGCATGATAAAAAAGATTCCCTCCCACCGATAAAGCGTATGCTTACGTCCAACAAACATGATGATAAAAAGAATGACATTCACAAAAATCAGAAAAAAATTATCAACGATATTTGGCATAGCAAACGGCAGTGGCGCAACAAGTGCCGTAAGGCCCAATGCAAAAAGAATATTAAAAATAATCGTGCCGATAATACCACCAACCACAAGATCCGTCTGACCTTTGCGCACAGCAACAATCGCCGTTACGATTTCTGGCAATGATGTCCCAGCGGCGACAATCGTCAACCCGATAAGGTTTGCAGACATCCCCAGTCCTTGTGCAATAGCGACAGCCGCCATCACGGCAAGTTTACCACCAATCACAAGGCCGCCAATCCCGCCAATCGTATAAAAAATGGAACGCATCCATGAAAAAACAACGATGTCGTTTTGATCATCTTCCGGTGTCTGTGAGAGTCCAAATGTATAAATGATAAAAATCACAAAAAACGACAACAGGATAAGACCATCACCCCGCGTAATCACACTCATAGCATTGTGCGCATCAAACAACAGATCAGCACCCACAAAAAGTAAAACAAGCGCAGAGAGAAGCGCAAAAGGAATCTCCTTCCAGACCGTTTGTTTTTTGATGACAAGCGGTGCAAAAAGCGCCGCAACACCAAGTCCCAGAAGGATATCTACGACATTACTTCCGACAATATTTCCAATAGAGAATGCCGTCTCTCCGTGCAATGCCGCAATGATATTCACGACAACTTCCGGCGCGCTTGTACCAACGGCAACGACAGTCAGTCCAACGACAAACGGCGTTATACCCATTTTACGCGCGATGCTAGACGCACCAGCGACAAAAAAATCAGCGCTCTTGATAAGAAGCGCAAAAGCAACAATAATACCAATGAAAGAAATAATCATAAAATGTATTAGGATTTATGGACGTTCTTTTTTGCGTTTTTAAGAATAGTCTGAATGCCTTTTGTGTCAATCTTTGGAAAGGTTTTTTTAAATTTCTTTGGCGCAATATGTGTCATTTGGTGAAGAGATAGTGGCTTTTGGTCCGGCATATAGACCGCATCAGTGACCTGACGTGTGTCGTCGTCTTGTTTTTTGGAGGAGTGTTTTTTTTCCGGCGCGGGCGTCTTTTTCTCCGGATGGCTACTTGTCTTGTGTGGTTTTTGTGTTGTGTGTTGTTCTTTTTTTGCCTGCAAACGCTGGTAGTCTTTGAGACAATCCTTACAATATACGGGACGCTTTCCATCCGGCTTAAATGGTACCTGAATATGCAACTCACACATAGAACACGTTGCATCATAAAGCTCTCTCTGTACTTCCCTATGAACATCCTGATGGTCGTTGAGTTTCTGTGCAGGTGCGTTGGCAGATTGTTGAGATGATGTTCTCTCTACGGTAGGTTGTTTGTGTTGTGTCCGTGTCGCGGTAGGCGTTGTGACCATACCACTCCATGTTGCAATTTTTTCCTCAACATCTTCTCGTTTTGACGCATAGCGCTCACGTGACACCGCAATGACTTTTTCTGTACTATCCTCCTCAAGTCGCACAATTGGTGGCAACGTTGTCGCGCTAAAAGCATCACCGGCGATACCATCAATCATCAATTTAATATAAATCTGATATTTTGGCAGATTGACGATATCATTCATCATGAAAACCGGCTCAAACTCTTTCTCCAAAACTTCCGCATCAGCGGCACCCACACGAAATGACACAATCGTACCGGCATTACCAAAAACGGCATCACGCACAGGCTCTTCCAGTTGAGCAATATACTGATTGGCAAGGATAAGATTGAGACGATATTTTCGTGCCTCTGAGAGAATATTTGCAAATGACTCTGTGGCAAAGTTTTGAAACTCATCAACATAGAGATAGAAATCCTCACGATCGCGCTCGTCGGGAATGTCAACACGTCCCATGGCGGCAAGTTGAATCTTTGTAATCATCATCGCCCCCATGAGTGCGGCATTATCCTCACCGATACGTCCTTTGGCGAGGTTCATAATGAGGATTTTCTTCTGATCCATAATGTCACGCACATTAAAGGCAGAGTGTGTTTGCCCAATGACGTTACGAATGAGTGGACTTGTAAGAAACTGTCCCACCTTGTTTTGAATCGGCGAAATGACTTCCTGCAAGACACGTTCATTCCATTTACTAAACTCATCAGCCCAGAAAGCTTTGACAACGGGATCTGATATATGATTGATGACGCGACTACGATATTTTTTGTCTATCAGAATACGCATGACGCCCAAAAGCGTGCTTCCGGGATACTCCAACAGCGCCAGGATGGCGTTACGCAAAATATACTCCAAACGTGGTCCCCATGAATCAGCCCACAATTTTTGAAAAACACCAATCAAGCCGGACGCAACAAGTGGCCGGAACCGTGGGTCAACCTGTTCCATCACGTTAAAAGCAATCGGAAAATCCTGATCACCGGGATTAAAGTACACAACATCGTTAACGCGTTCTGATGGAATCATGCTAATTAATTTCTCAGCACTATCTCCATGCGGATCAATAAAACACACACCATGTCCATTGCGGATGTCTTGAATTGCGAGATTTTCCAACATGTTTGTTTTCCCCATGCCGGTTTTTCCAATCACGTACATATGACGCCTCCGATCATCCGTTTTGATACCAAAAACCGTCTCCGTGTTGCGGAAATTTGTTTTGGCAAATGGTGTAATAAGTTCTTCGTTTGTCATACTCTTTATAAGATACTGCACTTACATCATTATTGCAATGGGAGATTACCGGGAGCGCTACCACGACGCGAATCAATGAAACGCACACTCGGTGAAACCACACTCATATCCGGCATATGAAATACTGTTGCCAGCTCCTCCGTACTCATGCGAAATGTCACACCGCTATTATCACGATCACGATAACGATCAAAAATACGACGCATTCGTGCATTGATGATGGTATTTTTGAAAATATAATCCGCATCTGTTTTGGACGGGTTGTGTAAAAGAATGCTATTGAGATGATTATCATTAAACTGCTTAATCGTTGCCCCCATAACACTTGTAACATTTGACTTCGTAAAACCTTCGCGTCGTCCAAGAATGATAGCACGCATTTTTACGTTAAACATACCCTTGCTAATATTTTCTTCCAAGGCGGTAAGAACTTGTTTCTCTCCCGGCGTGAGACGAAATTCCACCGGCTGTTCTTCACTGCCACCCTCCTCAAATGGTGAAAATTCCGGCGGTGTAAAAAGCGCACCAAACAGCGCGGATAAAACATCCATAAAATCTTTCCATAGGCGCGAAAAAAAGCCCGAAGATTTTTGACCGCGACCAAGGAAGAGATCGATTTGACCTTTCCCTTCCGCGTCAAACCACTGTGGTCGATCTGCTTGCACAATATACTGCAACCAGATGTGTTGCCCGGGACCCAATGCGCCAATTGCCTCCATGAGCG
The DNA here is from genome assembly GCA_964565145.1 of uncultured Pseudobdellovibrionaceae bacterium. Classification (GTDB taxonomy): domain Bacteria; phylum Patescibacteriota; class Minisyncoccia; order Moranbacterales; genus JALWEZ01. The sequence goes on from CAZMCZ010000048.1 coordinate 3,507, forward strand.
GAGCCAACGGATCAATCATCTTTCCCGTAACATCTTCTTGGAAATACTTGTATGTTTTAATAGGATAGGCATCATGTTTTTGTAATTTAAAATCGACAGCCCACATCGTCCATTCTTTATTGGGGATGACAGCCGGCACGTCCTTCGTATAATCCGGCACCTCAATAACTTCCGCTTCTGGATACTGGGCATAAAAAGCAGACTCAACAAAATCACGAAAAAACGCCGGCGTCACCATAAAAAACCGTGCAACACCTTCACTGCCGACAATCTCAAAACTAAAAAGAGGATTCATATACCCATCAAGATTTAACTGCAAGACATTGGCGCCTTTATCCGTCCCGACAAGCGCATTAAAAAACTGTTCCATGATTTTTGGACTCTTCTCTACATCACGTGGCGGGATGATTTCCAATACGACATTATTTGCCTGCATCAGGTGTTGAATCGCTGCATGACGACCCCACAAACTCCGAAAAATATAATACAAAAAAACCGGCAAAATAATAAACCATGTTGCCGCAAAAACAGAATGCATAATTGTAAAAAATGCAACGATGTCAGAAAACATAACGCGTTTTTAACCGATAAAGGACATTCCGATGGCTCACATAACAATGACACACATCCGTACGAAGAACATCCTACTTTAAAGTATACGTGTTGCCGTCTTTCTTGGCAACCGCATGAAGATTGATCCGAATTGTTGACACTTTCACAGCACGCTGAGATAAGACGTGTTTGATAATCTCCTCATCTGTCAATGGTCTTTTTGCCTCCGTGAGAATAGCAACAATGACGTCACGCACTGTGCCGGGAATATGTCGTTTTGATGCCAGTCCATACAATCCACGCCCCACCAAGACAAACTCTTTCTCTTTGATAAGGGCATTATGTACCGTTTGTGGATGAGTTTTTTTATGTCCCTTGCCAAGATTTCGCGCATCAATTGCTTGTGCGATTTCGCGAAAGTGCATCGGCTTTTTCGCTTCTTCCAAAATCAAAAAGGCTTTGTCGCTGATACTCTTTGGCGTAACACTCTTCCAGTGTACAATGCCCCATCGCCCAAAAGCATTTTGTTTGATCTGTGTTGATATATGCAATTGCTCTGCCGCATGGACGGAATCAATGTTTTTGTGTGTTTGTCGCAAAAAGGCATAGACATCATCATGTGTACAAACACGATTTTGTGATTGCAGATACGCATAGACATCTTTGTGTAGTTGTTGCCACGTTGCAAAGTCAAAATCCTGCACGTGCACCGCTTGCGTCAATGGATAGAGATGGTGTTTTTCCAGCAAAAAAATCTCCTCAGAAAGAGCGATAAAAAAACGCAGTACCGGCTCTGTAATATGATGTGTTTTTTGAAAGTGTCGCACAAGTCGCTCCAGATGAACAATGCCTCCCTGTGAGATAATGTGGTTCTTTAAACTATTGTGCGCCTGATTAATCGCAACAGAATCATTGCGTTCTCTGATGGTTGCGATGCTTGAACGAATAATCTGTCGCACACGCTCTCGTGTAATGTCATAATCTTTGCCGATTGCATCCAAGGTCCGTGGTGCGCTATAACCAATACCAAAACGTTGCCGTACAATCGTTGCACTGCGATCGGATAATGTGCTCAATGCATCCTCCAGCGCACGATCAAAAAGAGTTTGTGTAGCCATAATATATGCGATAATAATTGTTCTCACACTATAGCAACTTCTTTCTTTTTTGTCAATAATATGGCGCGCTATTCTCTCTCCCAAGGTCCAACCTTCGGGTAGCCGAAGGTTGGACCTTTTTGTTAGAGAAAACACCACACCAAAATCTTAGTATGCTATCTTCCTTGCAGTACATCGTGAGAGAGATGCATTCATTAGCCAAAGCGTGCCACGTGTGGTAGATGGATAAATCGCTTGCATCATAAAGACTTTTTTGTTATACTTCATCCTGTGTACGTTGTGATAATAAAGAACGCACGTAAACACATTCATTGATCATTGTATTTTGTCCTGCGCTGTTAGCTCAGTTGGTAGAGCAGTTGCCTCTTAAGCAAACGGTCGGGGGTTCAAATCCCTCACGGCGCACAAGTGACCATTGTCGATATCACCTTGTGATATCGTATCAGATGGTATTTTGCGCCTCGGTAGCTCAGCGGATGAGAGCAGCGGGCTTCTATCCCGTCGGTCGGGGGTTCGATTCCCTCCCGAGGTACACACATGTTAAATCATCTTTGTTGTTTATTCATGATAACCTTTGTAATATTTACTATCCTTCTCATCCTTTCGGCATTTTTTTCCAGTAGCGAAACCGCTTTTTTCTCGCTTACGCCGGCCAATGTTCATCTCCTCAAGAAAAAACACCGCACACAAGGCACGCTCGTTGAAAAACTCAAAGCGCACCCGCAAAAACTACTCATCACCATTCTGATTGGCAATAATATCGTCAATCTCTTCACCGCGTCCTATGCGACAATCGTCGCAACACGACTTCTGGGATCAGCGGCGCTTGGCATTGCCACAGGAGCCACAACTCTTTTTGTGCTTATTTTTGGTGAAATCATCCCAAAATCCTTCGCCTATGCCAAGAAAAAACAAATTGCTCTTCTCACAGCATGGCCTCTTTATATCCTTTCTCTCCTCCTCTTTCCCATTGTGTGGCTCCTTTTACAACTCAATACCTTTTTCGCAAAGCTAACAAAGTCCGAACAATTAAATGAAGCCGTAAAAGAAGAAGAGGTACGCGCGATGACACGACTGAGCGTTGAACACGGTGAGATTGATTATCGTGAACATGAGATGATTGAAAACGTCTTTCGCTTCAATGATATTCTGGTTGATGACATTATGACACCATGGTACAGAGTAACCATACTCTCCGGCATTGTCCCCATTGATGAAATTGCACACTTTGTCGCCCATGAAGGATTTTCTCGCTATCCGGTGCATGATGGCAAAAATGATGACCACATCATCGGCTACATTCATATCAATGACATCATGAAAGCGCTTAACTCCGACCGACGCGAAGAACCGATACGACACTTTGTCAAAGATGTTTGCACCGTATCGGAAGATACAACGATTGAACGAATCTTCCGTAAGATGCTACGCAAAAAATCACATCTCTTTCTTGTGCACAAAAAAGACGATCCTGCCACATTGATTGGGCTTGTTACTCTAGAAGATGTTATTGAGCAAATCGTTGGAGAAATTGAAGACGAACGTGACAGAGCACTCTCATCGTCCCCCGCACGCAAAGAGAAAACGCACACACAACAATAAAAGCTCCATAGACTTCCATTCATGCGATGACTTGCTTTTTGTATGCAATTTGTTATACTGTAAAAATCGTGGCGGCTATCGTTCAACGGTTAGGACACCGGTTTGTGGTACCGGGAATGAGGGTTCGATTCCCTCTAGCCGCCCAAAAAACACGCCTTACGGCGTGTTTTGTCTATGCGACAAAAGAACATAAAAACCAATAATACCGTTCACTTCATCACATTACAACATTAGCATCTTTTTAAAAGGCGCTACCACCAAAAATGCGAAGCGTCTTATCATTACCCCTCCCAACGGCAATGGCACTGCCGTCATGATTGAATACGGTGGTTAAGCACGATGCCCCTTACTTCAACAGCAAAAAATCATCCTCTTTACAACGCTCTCTAGAGAACGGTTTGGATTTTGTGTTTTGCCGTATATTTCAAAATCCTCCAAGCCCTTGGTGAGCTTGT
>CAZMCZ010000049.1:0-7087 GCA_964565145.1 uncultured Pseudobdellovibrionaceae bacterium
GTCTTTTTCTTTAGAGCGAAGGATGCTTAATCGTGGTGTTATACATACAAAAAATCTATGTTAAAATAAAACAATAAATCATGTAAAAATTTTATGTTAAAAGAACAAATAGGAAACGATTTAATTACGGCAATGAAAAGTGGAGAGACAGAGGTGCGAGATACTTTGCGGATGTTGGATAGCATGATCAAAAACGAAGAAATTGCGCACGGCAAACGCGAAGAGGGACTTGATGATGATGCCATTATCGTACTGGTGAAGCGCGCAATCAAGCAACGTACCGATAGCGCAACGCAGTACCGTGATGGTGGACGCGATGAACTGGCGCAAAAGGAAGAGTCTGAAATACGCATTTTAAAGAAGTATCTTCCGGCGCAGATGGATGAAGAAGCACTGCGCAGTGTTGCTCAGCGCATTATTACGGAGACGGAAGCGCATACTGTTGCTGATATGGGCAAGGTCATGGGTGTGCTCATGCAGGAAGTCGGTGCACAAACAGATGGGACAACGGCACGACGCATTGTAGAGGACCTTCTCAAAGCATAAAGATGTCTATGCAGATGACACTGTCTTATATTGATTATACTAAGAGTGGTTTTACGCGACAAGAACTTACCACATTGGCAGAGCAAACAATCTGTGCATCACGACAAGGAGCAGTGTTGCGCCAAAAAAACATAATGCTCGATGTGGCGATCCTGCCACCGGAGCAAATGCGTAGCGCAAATAAGGCACTACGCACACAGGACAGAGCGACGGATGTGCTTTCTATCGGAGAGTATAGCGACCATAGCGAGCGCTTGGCAACGGCTGGCGGAGAGATTATGCTCGGTGAATTGTTGCTGTGCTGGTCAGAGATCAAAAAAAATGCTACAATACAGAAGACAGATGCTTCATGGGAGTTTGCCTATGTTTTTACCCATGGGATTTTGCACCTCCTTGGCTATAAGCATTCTGAGGAGATGTTTGCATTGCAAAAACAACGTAGTGACGCATTTGTCCATAATGATTAAAGAGTAATTATGCAACAGTGGGGATTTGTCAGAAGTGCGCGCGCGGCGTTACGCGGGATTGCTTTTGCGTTTTCTCGTGAGAAAAATCTCCGCATTGAAAGCATCATCGCAGTAATCGTCCTAGTTATTATGTTGTATCTGCCAACGGTATTGTGGCAGTGGGTAAGCGTTATTTTTATTATTACTATGGTTCTTGCCGCAGAGCTCGTTAATACGGCATTTGAGCGCATCGTTGATATTTTGAAGCCACAGAAGCATCCTTATGCACGTGTTATCAAGGATATTGCCGCCGGTATGGTGCTGGTCGTTGCCTGTGGTGCCCTGATTGGCGGATGCGTTATCGCATGGCCATGGCTGGTGCAAATATTGTAATATTTTTGCCGTAAAGTTTTAAGATTTTTTTATGAAACAACATACAATCACCGGTATTGATATCGGATCGTCAACTGTTCGTTGTGTGATCGCGCACGTCGATGGTGAGAGTAATGCACTGCGGATTATCGGTGTTGGGACAGCGCCGACAGAGGGCATGCGTCGTGGAGCCGTTGCCGATATCGCGCTTGTTGCTCAGGCACTTAATGACGCTGTGGAAAAAGCTGAACTGATGGCAGGTGCGCATGTAAAGTCAGCGATTGTAAGTATTGGCGGAAGTGGCGTGACAATTCAAGAGGTAAAAGGCGTCGTTGCCATCGGGCGCGCCGATGGTGAAGTGACGGATGATGACGTGATGCGTGCAATCACCGCGGCGCAGACGTTTGCCGTACCGACAAATCAAGAAATCATTCACGTCGTGCCAAAATCTTTTCGCCTTGACGATCAGGAAAATATTTCAAATCCCGTCGGACTCAAAGGCGTACGACTCGAGGTGCAGGCACATGTGATTGAAGCGCCGGGCACACATGTCAAAAACATCACCGCCGTTATGGATCGCGCAAATATCGCAATTGAAGAATTCGTTATTGAACCTCTCGCTGCGGCAGAAGCCGTGCTGAGCGCCAAGCAAAAAGAACTCGGTGTTGCCGTGGTCGTGCTGGGTGCGCACACAACATCTGTTGCGATTTTTGAAGAAGGCGACTTATTGCATACGGCGATTATCCCCGTGGGCTCCGCATTTATCACCAACGACCTCGCCATCGGCATGCGGACATCAATCGATGTGGCGGAGCAGGTCAAACTGATGTACGGGTCTGCAGAGTATGGCACGGTAAAACGGACTGATGAAATTGATCTTGCGACGTTTGACCCACACGAAGAGGGGGCCGTTTTACATGACCATGTCATCGAAATCGTGCTTGCTCGTCTTGAGGAAATTTTTTCGCTTGTTCGCGAGGAGTTCAAGCGCGTAGAAAAAGATCAGCTCTTGCCGGCAGGCGTCGTCTTGACCGGCGGTGGCGCAAATCTTGTGCACACGGTGCACTTTGCCAAAGAAGCCCTGCAATTGCCCGTGCATATCGGACACGTCGACGGCATGCTTGGCGTTATGGATCACGTCGACGATCCGTCGTACAGCACGGTGCTCGGACTGCTTCTGTGGCAAGAAACGTATGGCCATCAGGGCGCATCGACACAAAAATGGCAGACCATGTTTAGCGGTCTTTTTGAGGGCACTGTCGGCGTTGGAAAACGTCTCAAAGAGCTTTTTCAACGGTTTTTGCCGTAGGCTATTTATAGAGAGAAACGTGTTAAGAGAGAAAAAACGTAGCACGCGTTGTGTAAAAGAAAAATACTTGACCATTTTATAAAGGCGTGATACGCTAGTGATACTATGAGAGAGTAAAAAATAAAAATTATTTTTGTTATTTATTTATTTTTTATAAAATTGTTTTATGGCTGAAATTAAATCTGACGTGGAAACGTTTGCACGCATCAAAGTTGTCGGTGTCGGTGGTGGTGGCAATAATGCTATTTCTCGCATGATTGATGCGCAGATGAAGGGCGTGGAGTTTGTCGCAGTGAACACTGATGCGCAAGCACTACATCATTCGCGTGCAGCGGAAAAAGTGCATATCGGCAAGAGTCTCACAAAGGGCTTGGGTGCCGGTATGAATCCGGAAGTCGGCCGTCAAGCAGCGGAGGAGAGTCGTGAAGAATTGCAGGGCGTGCTCAAGGGCGCTGATATGGTTTTTATTACCGCCGGTATGGGTGGTGGAACAGGAACAGGTGCGGCGCCGATTGTCGCAGAAGTTGCACGAGAGTTGGGAGCATTGACCGTTGGTGTGGTAACGAAGCCGTTTTCTTTTGAGGGTGCACAGCGTCGCTCAATTGCCGATGCCGGTTTGGAAGCACTGAAGGAACGCGTTGATACGATTATTACCATTCCCAATGATCGCCTGCTTGCAATCATTGACCGTAAGACAAGTCTTGTCAATTCTTTCAAGATTGTTGATGATGTTTTGCGACAAGGTGTACAAGGTATTTCAGACTTAATTACAAAACCGGGTATCGTTAACGTGGACTTTGCCGATGTGCGTACGATTATGTCAAATAGCGGAAGCGCACTGATGGGCATTGGTATCGCTTCGGGTGAAGAGCGCGCGGCAGAAGCCGCCAAGGCAGCAGTCAACAGTCCACTGTTGGAACTCTCCATTGATGGAGCGCGTGGCGTCCTCTTTAATGTCAGCGGTGGCAATGATGTGACAATGCTTGAAATCAACGAAGCGGCAAATATCATTACAGAATCTATTGATCCGGAAGCGCGTGTAATTTTTGGTGCGGTGTCAGATGATCAGATTGGTAAGGGCGAGATTCAGATTACCGTTGTCGCAACGGGCTTTGATGCTGACGCACAGCCAATGCGCGCAGAAGACCTTTTCAATGCATCAGATCAAACAGACGATGATGCGCAAACAACGGCAGATGAGTACAATCAAGATTCTGCGCCACAAGAACAATCGGCGCAAGATACCATTTTGGGCGATGTGACACGGCCGGATAGCAATCATGAAAAAGATGAGAGTTTCCACAAAAAAACATTTGGTGGGAGTATGATTATTGATGAAAAGGTCCAAACACAGAAAAAATCACAAACGGGAGATGTGGTCTTGGAGGAGCAAGAAACAGACTTTGAAATTCCGGCGTTCATCAGAAAAAAGATGAAGAAAAAATAACGGGGAGCAGTGTCTATGCAAAGAGGATATAAAAAATTGATACAAAAAAAAATTGACACGAATTTTGCTTATGCTATTTTGGCGATTCTCTCAACAGGATTTTTTTTGTGGACATCGATTTCATCTTTTATCTTGGAACATGATATTGATCAGATGATGATTTCTTCTCCCGATGTTTTGCATTTTTCTGAGCAGTCAAACAGTAAGGAGGGAGAGATGATTATGGACAGGGAAGCACACCGGTAAATAATTTGTGCACGAGAGTAAAAGCGCCATTGCTTGACAAAGATGATAATGTGCGCTACAGTGGGTATAGTACGAAAAGCCCACAAGGGCTTTTTAAAAAACTTCAAAAATATGACAAAACTATTACAATTTCTCCAAGAAGCGTACGCCGAGTTGCGACGTGTGACGTGGCCAACGCGAGAGCAAGTAGTACAGTATACAATCTTGGTGATTATCATCAGTTTGATTACGGCGCTTATTTTGGGTGCGCTTGACTATATCTTTGGCGGTATCATCAGAGCATATATTTTGAACTAACCACTTTATTAAACACATTTATGGCAAAGCAAGCACAATTGCACGGGAAGGCATGGTATGTACTGCATACGTATTCGGGTTATGAAGATAATGTCGCACGTAACCTCAAGCAACGTATTGATTCTATGGACATGGAAGACTTCATCTTTGATGTCATCGTCCCGACGGAGAAAAAGATTAAAATTAAAGCGGGAAAGCGCGTCACCGTTGAAGAAAAAATTTATCCCGGCTATGTCCTTGTGCAGATGGTTGTGACCGATGCGTCATGGTATGTTGTGCGCAACACACCAAATGTGACGGGATTTATCGGACTTGGCACAACGCCAACGCCGGTTGACCCGGAAGAAATCTTTTCTCTCAAAAAACGCATGGGACAAGAAGAGCCAAAATACCGCATTGACGTGAAAAAAGGTGAGCAGGTCAAGGTGATTGACGGACCATTTAAGGATTTTGATGCAGAGGTGCAAGAAATTGATGAAGGACGTGGAAAAGTTAAAGTACTGGTGCTTGTCTTTGGGCGAGAGACACCCGTAGAATTAGATTTTATCCAGATAAAAAAGATTTAACGCTCATATCCGGCGTTATCGTAATCAATATATAGTAAAAGTATGGCAGAGAAAAAAGTGATGACAACCCTTAAATTGCAAATCAAGGCGGGACAGGCAAACCCGGCACCACCCGTTGGACCGGCACTTGGGCAACACGGAATCAATATTCAAGATTTTTGTACGCAGTTTAACGATGCTACCAAAGACAAGATGGGCGACGTTGTTCCGGTGGAAATTACCGTCTATGAGGATCGCTCCTTTTCTTTTGTGATGAAAACACCACCAGCGGCAGAGCTTCTCAAAAAAGCCGCCGGCGTAAAAAAAGGCGCCGGAAATCCGCTCTTGGATAAAGTGGGCACCGTTACACAAGACCAAGTACGAGAGATTGCAGAGATTAAAATGCCAGACCTCAATGCCGCAGACATCGAGGCGGCGATGCACATTGTCGCCGGGACGGCGCGTTCCATGGGCATTACTGTTAAATAATTAAGATAATCGTGGGAGAAGAATAATTCGTTTGTACCACAAAATCATATGAAAAAAAGCAAAAGATTTATTGAAGCGCAAGAAGCGTTAAAAAGTCAAAAGATGTATGATATTGCAGAGGCGATGGCTCTTGTCGTCAAACATGCAACGGCAAAATTTGATGAGTCCATTGAGGCGCATCTTCGCTTAAACATCGATCCAACGAAGGGTGATCAAGCGGTGCGTGGCACGGTAACATTGCCACATGGTACGGGCAAAGACATAAAAATCGCAGCGATTGTTGCAGACCCGGAAGAAGCCAAAAAAGCCGGCGCAGACGTCGTCGGTGGTGAGGAATTGATTACACAGATCAAAGCCGGCAAACTGCCGGAGGTTGACGTCATCATCACAACACCAGACATGATGCCAAAGCTTGCAAGCGCTGCAAAGGTCTTAGGTCCACGTGGACTTATGCCATCACCAAAAACCGATACGGTGACAACGGATGTTACAGAGACAATCGCAGAGCTCAAAAAAGGGAAAGACAGCTTCAAAAACGACAAGGGTGGTTGCATCCACCAAGTCATTGGAAAAGCATCATTTGGCGCAGAGAAGCTGACAGAAAACCTCACAGCATTTGTCGACGTCGTAAATGCGCAAAAATCTGATGCGCATAAGGGAAAGTTAATTGCTTCTCTGAGTGTGTGTTCTACGATGGGCCCAAGTGTCAAGGTGCACGTATAACAGATTTCTACTGTCGTTCCAAAAAACCACTCTCTGTGAGTGGTTTTTTTGATGAGAATGTCGACAGGCATGCAAAGATTTGCTAAAATAGACAAGTAATACATGAGAAAGATACATGGATGATAAAATTATTATCGGTCTTGTTGGCGAGACGGGTTCCGGCAAGGACACCGTTGCAAATCATATCCACAAAAAGTATGATATCACCCTGCGACGTTTTGCAAGCCCACTAAAAAAAACAATGCGGTTTTTCACGGACAAGGCATCCAAGGCTGACCTTGCGTGGCTCTATAGCGTCCTCAAAGAGCGGTTTGGAGAGGACGTGCTTCACAAGGCACTTCGCAAAGAGATTAGAAATCTTGATCGTAAGATTATTTGTATAAATGGACTTCGTATGCCACGTGATGAAGCGTTTATTAGAAGTTTTCCACACAACTATATTATTTATGTGACAGCGGACCAAAAACGTCGCTGGGAACGTACGGTAAATCGTGGTGAAAAATCAGATGATGCACAGAGCTTTGCGGATTTCCAGGCATTTGAAGCAACGGCAGAAACAGAAAAAGCCGTCCCGGAAATCGGCGCGCGCGCAGATTATGTCATTGATAATTCCGGAACACTTGACGAGCTCCTTTCTAAAGCAGACCAAGTCATTGACGATATTTTA
>CAZMCZ010000050.1:0-7046 GCA_964565145.1 uncultured Pseudobdellovibrionaceae bacterium
ACCCACGATACGTGCTGTGCGTTTTGCACCCAAAAATCAACAGCAACTCTATGCCATCATCAATGATGACCTCTATAGCATCACCATCCCCAAAGACATCACCCAACAGAGCGAGCCGACAACACCACAGCAAGAACCGACTTTACTCATGTCCGATGTCATCGCCTATGACTTTGCCGACGATGGCATCTTTGTCCTGACAAAAAACGGCGTGCTCTTTTATGATCGTGACTATGCACTCACCACACCACATGCCATCACCGGTTTTGATACCGTCACCGCCGACACAGACAACCGCATCATCGCCTACGACAAAAACCGTATTCTCCTGATCAATGACACAACCGGCGCATTAACCATCTACAACAAAAAAGACGATAATATCTTTACCAAAACACTTGGCACAAACATCGTCTATGCGCGCTTTTCAGACGACGGCAAAAAAATCATTTTCCACGATGGACACACCGTCTATCTTTTTATGACACGTGACTGGGACACTCAGCCCACACGCACAAAAAACACGCTCTACACCATTGCAACAGTTCCACAAGAAATCACCGCAACCGATTGGACCGGTGACTACGAACACATCCTCATCACGACAGATAAAACGCTCAGCCTGTTGAGTATTGACACGCGCTTTCAAGGAGACCTTGAGCCCGTCCCGGTACTCACGCGCGCAGTGCCCTCACATCTCCTGGGTGTCGCACACGGACAAAAGAAGATTTTTTTCACAGACCAGGCCATCGAAAAGACCAACGACACGCAACTGTTCTCTATCGACTTTCCACAAAAACAAAAAGGCTTTTTCCAGTAAGCCTCTTAAACAATTCTCCCACAAAACCCCGTCCTAGCCCTTGGCACACACCCGTTTGACGGGAGCAAAACTCTTGCGATGGATTGGCGTTGCGCCATATTTTTGCAATGCCTCCATGTGGACTTTTGTCCCATACCCCTTGTGCTGTGCAAAACCATAGTGCGGAAACGTTTTGTCATAGTCACACATCATGCGATCACGTGTCACCTTGGCGACGATGCTTGCTGCGGCGATGGATTTCACGCGCGCATCACCCCTTACGACCGCTTTTTGCACAAGAGACACTCCCGGAATATTCTGATTGCCATCAATAAGCAGGACAACGCGCCGTGCATCAAACCGTTGGTGACGCTTGAGGTCGCCAAGCGCCGCTTTCATGGCGTGAAACGTTGCCTGCAAGATATTCATGCGGTCAATGGTCTGTGCAGAGACAATGCCCACCCCGCTATAAAAATGCTCGTGAATAAAATCAACGATTTCTTCACGTTTTTTTGCGGACACGTGTTTACTATCTCTGACAAAGTCCCACTGCGAATCTCTGCGTGTTGTGTGGAGGATGTCCTCCGGATATTTGAGCATGCACGCCGCCGCAACGACCGGTCCCGCAAGCGGTCCGCGACCGGCCTCATCGATACCGATGCAGTAGTGCGCGTCATGTGTAAAATATGTGCGCTCTTCTTGAAAGTGTGCAATCTCCATAAATATCATTTTATGCTATAATGATAGCATAAAACATTCTCAACTGACACACATCAATCAAGCAATTATGATGGTGTAGTAGAGCATACGTTTATGATATATCATCTCTTTTTATCTAACGCTACTGGCACGATTTTTTCGTGGTAGTATTTCTTTTTATGAAATTTTGTCACCTCCACACACATTCTGATTTTAGTCTCCTCCATGGTCTTGCAAAAATAGACGACCTCCTTGACGCTGCAGAGCGCGACGGCATGGATGCCATTGCCATTACCGACCTCAATGCAATCTATGGTGCGGTTGACTTTACCGTCAAAGCAAAAGAGCGCGGAATCAAAGCCATCATCGGTGCGGAAATCCTCGTTACACCGCATGATATGCACGTCGTCTCTGGTGCAGCGCAGGACAAGCAAGCGTTCAGTCTGGTGCTCCTCGTAGAAAACACCCGTGGCTACAAAAATCTTCTGCGCATCATCACAGCGGCACAATTGGACGGCTATCACCACAAGCCCCGCGTCGACTATGCGCTATTGCAAAAACACGCAGAAGGACTCATCGCTCTCTCCGGCTCTCACCACGCCGAAGTCCCGACCCTCATCGCACAAAACGACATCCCCGGCGCACAAAAAAAAGCCCAGCACTATCAAGAAATCTTTGGTGTGGGAAATTTCTTCTTGGAATTACAGCGCCACCCACACTTCTCCATCCAAGAACAAATCAACGCCGGACTCAAAAAAATCCACACCGACACCGGCATCCCGCTTGTCGCCACAAGTGATGTGTATTATATCCACCCGGAAGACAACGTCACGCATGACATCCTCACCTGCATCCGCACAAACCGCAAAGTTGACGAAGGTGACCGCGAAAACTACATGGACCATGACCTCTCATTTCGTTCACAGGAATACATGCAAGAACACTTCGCCGACACGCCGGATGCACTTGCAAATACCGTCAAAATAGCCCAACGATGCAACTTTGAAATCGAGCTGGGCAATACGGCACTGCCACACTATCCCCTCCCCGATGGCGAAAGCGCCGATGATCATCTCACAAAAATGTGTCAACAAGGATTTGTACAGCGCTTTGGCAAAAAGGAGATGACGCCGGAGCAAAAGGAACGCCTGACTTACGAGCTGGATATCATCAAAAAAACCGGCTATGCGTCGTACTTCCTCATCGTGCAAGATTTTGTAAACTGGGCACGAAGCGAAAACATCGTCGTTGGGCCCGGTCGCGGAAGCGCCGCAGGCTCGTTTGTGTCCTACCTCATCGGCATCACCAACATGGATCCCATAGAATACAAACTCCTCTTTGAGCGCTTTCTCAATCCGGAGCGTGTTTCCATGCCGGATGTTGACATGGATTTTGCCGATGATCGCCGTGATGACGTCCTGGACTACTGTCGCAAAAAATATGGCAGTGATCATGTCGCACAAATTATCACCTTTGGTACCATGGCGGCGCGCGCCGCAGTGCGTGATGCCGGACGAGCTCTTGGCTACCCTTATGACTTCTGTGACAAAATCTCCAAGCTCATTCCGATGTTTTATACGATAGAAAAAACCCTGACCGACGTCCCGGATTTTGCCCGCCTGTTCAAAGAAAACCCCGATGCGCGCGACCTGATAACGGCGGCGCAAAAGCTGGAAGGACTCAATCGTCACTCCTCTGTACACGCATGTGGCGTCGTCATCACAGACAAGCCCGTCGTAGAATACACGGCACTGCAACGCGTTAGCGGTGATGAAGAAGCGCTTGTGACGCAATATGCGTCCAGCACAAAGTTCTCCGCCGTAGAAAAAATCGGCCTTCTCAAAATGGACTTTTTGGGCTTAAAAAACCTCACCATCATCCAAAACACCATAAAAATTGTCAAAACCATTCACGGCAAAACAATAGACATTGAAACCATTCCCCTTGATGACGCAAAGACTTTCACTCTTCTGCAAGAGGGACACACGACCGGCGTCTTTCAATTGGAGTCCAGTGGCATGCGACGCTATCTCAAACAACTCAAACCAACCAGTTTGGAAGATATCATTGCCATGGTAGCGCTCTACCGCCCGGGACCGATGGAGTGGATTCCCGACTTCATCAACGGCAAACACGGTACAAAAGAAGTGACCTACCTCCACCCAAAACTGGAAAAAATTCTTGCCGATACCTATGGCGTTGCCGTCTATCAAGAGCAAGTCATGCGCATCGCGCAAGACCTCGCGGGATTTACGCTGGGCGAAGCGGATATTTTGCGTAAAGCTATGGGCAAAAAAATCCTCAAACTCATCCAAGAGCAAAAAATCAAATTTATTGACGGCTGTGTCCGTAACGGCATTGATGCAAAAATCGCCGAAGACATCTTTGCGTTTATTGAACCTTTTGCGGGATATGGATTTAACCGATCACATGCCGCATGCTATGCACTCATCGGTTATCAAACGGCCTACCTCAAAGCACATTACCCGGCAGAATTTATGGCGGCACTGATGAGTGCAGATCAAGGCAATACCGATCGCATTGCGATTGAAGCATCCGAATGTCGTGATATGGGCATTGACGTTTTGCCACCGCATGTCAATGAAAGTTTTGCACAATTTGCCGTAATCTATGACGACAACGACAAAGAGAAAAAACACCCGCGCATCCGTTTTGGACTTAATGCAATCAAAAATGTCGGACACACCGTCACACACGACATCGTAAAAGCGCGCAAAAAAGGTGGTCGCTATCGTGATCTATCGGATTTTTGCGAGCGTGTCACAACCAAAGACCTCAATAAACGCGCGCTTGATGCATTGGCAAAAGTCGGCGCCTTTGACACCTTTGGCACACGTGCGCAAATCATTGGCGCAATGGATGATATCTTACACTTTATAAAAAACACGCATCACAAAGAGCAAGCGCAAGGAACACTCTTTGATACCACGATGCTTTCACGTGCAACGATTACCCTACCGGACATCCCGGAGGCCTCCAAGAAGCAACGCCTGTGCTGGGAGAAAGAGCTCATCGGACTTTATGTCAGTGATCATCCGGCGTCTGCATACCGCGCATTTCTTTCGCAACACTGCACACCACTGCGTGACCTCACCCAAGAACGCGCAGAGCAACAATGCACCATCGGTGGCATTGTCGTTGCCGTGAGTACGATTTTACTCAAAAGTGGCAAAAACATGTCCTTTGTGACACTTGAAGATGGCGTTTCCTCTATCGAGTGTCTCATCTTCCCCAAGCTCCTCAGCGAGACAGCGCCACTCTGGCAAGACGGCATTGCCGTTGTCCTAACGGGACGCCTCAGTGCAAAAGACGGCGAGCTCAAATTCCTCGCAGATACCGCCCGAGAAATCTCCAAAGAAGACAATGAGAGGGCTCTACGCGTTGAGCAAACGACAAACAAATACAAACAACCCATTGCACCGGACACAGCGCAAAAAGAAAAAGATACCCCACAAAAAAAAGACGCACCAACCCCCACACCATCAAAGCACGTCGTGCATTCCTATGAGATCACGCTCCCACAAACAAGTGATTTAACGATCATTGAAACGATAAAAAAAGTCCTCAATACCTGCAAGCCGGGACCAACGCGTATTTATCTCTTGCACAACGGTGCAAGAATGCGCACGGCCTACAGCATCACACTGGACAAAAAATGCAAAGCGCAGTTAGAAAAAATCCTCCCGCAGTAACGCGTTCTTTTTGCATCTGCATCACGACGATCATTGCTACACTTCGTCAAATCCATTCTTTGTGCGAATGCGGTTATTGGTTTTTGTTACTTCTTTGAGAAGTGCGGGCGTGTATCCCTGTTGTTGTGTTGCTGCAATAAGCGCCTTCGTGTCCTTTGGGAGACACTTCCCCTCATAACCACGCTTGTCCGGAAAGACGCCCGTAAACATCCGCCCAACGCGCGTATCCAAAAGCCACCCTTCACGCACATCCACCCACTCACGATCAAAGGCCTTACACACTTCATACATTTCATTGACAAACGTCACCTTTGTCGCAATAAACATATTCTCTGTATATTTAATGAGCTCTGCGGTGCGAGAATCAGTTTGATAAATGGTAATATGTGGGCCCACAAAACGGATAAACATCTCGGCAAAACGCGCCGTTGCTTCTTTGGGACCACCAAGGATTTGAAAATCATGAAACAGCGGATTAGTCGCATGTGGGTATTTCCAATACTGTACAAAATAGCCACCCTCACCGACAAACTCCGGTGAAAAAACGATGTTTTGTTTTGGATATTTCTTTTGCAATTTTTCCGTCGTCATCGGACGCACGGTGGATTTGATCAACACATCGCTTACCGTAAGCCACGCAAGAGTCTCCTCCACCAACGACGTATCGCACGTTGCCCCATCATCAGATGTTGGCGTTGGCACGGCAATCAGCACAAGGTCACACGTGTTTACATCCTCTTTACTTACCGTCTCCACATCATCAACATACGGGTCATAGATCAACGCATCTGTAAAAATCTGATGATACGCCCGTCCGACATAACCATAACCAATAATTGCAATTTTCATAAAAATAATGTTTAAAATGTTTTTTTACTGCGAATGGTATAGTTCATTCGTCCTTGCGCCTTGTAATAATTTTTGACAATCAGATCGGCCAGAAGACCAAAAATAAAAAATTGTACACCCAACATAATGAGAAAGACGCCCATCAATGGCCAAATACGTTCTGAAAGCGATGCTCCCATGAAGAATTTCTCCACTGCCATCCATACCAAGATACCGGCACCCATAAACATCAACACCAAACCGCTTCCACCAAAAAAGTGCACGGGACGAGAGGCATACGAACGCCAAAACCATATAAAAACCATATCCACAAAGCCCTTCACACCACGCTTCCAGTTATACTTTGTCACACCGGAAACACGTGGATGGTGCGACACTTTCACCTCACCCACGCGCCAACCATCCAACTCAAGAAGCGCCGGGATAAAACGATGCATTTCACCAAAGAGATCAAGTGTTTTGAGCGCTTCTGCATTGTATGCCTTGAGAGAACATCCGCTATCATGGATGGTATCGTGAAGTAGTACTTTGCGAAGCTTGTCTGCAACACGTGAGAAGATTTTTTTCTCCAGAGAATCTTTTCTCTTATATCGCCAACCGGAAACAACATCATACCCCTGCTCCATTTTTTGTAATAGCAAAGGGATATCTGCAGGATCGTTTTGCAAATCACCATCCATCGTGATAATAATGTCTCCCGTCGCAGCCTTAAAACCGGCGTCAAACGCCGCCGTTTGTCCAAAGTTTTTACGCAGAGCGATGAGCGTTAGTGGCGAACATTGTTGTGCGCGAGAAAGCGTATCATCAGTTGAGCCATCATCGACAAAGATAATCTCATAATCCACATTCAGTGGACGACAGGCACGCACAATACGCTTGTGCAACTCCGCCACATTACCCTCCTCGTTATAGAGAGGCACGACAACGGAAATAGTCTGTTTGTTCATGTCACATAGTATTAATTACATCCATCATAGCAAACAACC
>CAZMCZ010000051.1:0-4538 GCA_964565145.1 uncultured Pseudobdellovibrionaceae bacterium
CTACAAAGAATTATAACGAGTGTTTTTCTGTTTTTAGCTCTTCCAAAATGTCTGGGATGCGTCCGATGTCTGCAAAGAGCGTCTCACGAAGACTACCGTTATAAAGCGCGGCCGCCGGATGATACAGTGCATAATACGTGCGCATACCAAGACCTTCTACCGCACGATGAAACACTCTGCCATGCGCTTCTGAGATTTTTTGTCCGGGCACAAATCGTTCAAGTGCATGACGTCCAAGAGGGACGATAAGTTTTGGATTAATGAGTTGCACTTGCTGACAAAGCCACGGCCAACACGCCTCTATCTCTTGCGGTAACGGGTCTCGGTTCTGTGGTGGACGATATTTTACAACATTGGTGATATAGACATCGTCGCGTTGAACGTTGATACTTAGAAGCAAATCGGATAGCATCTTCCCCGCAGCGCCGATAAACGGCTCACCGACGGCGTCCTCCTTTTTGCCGGGCGCCTCTCCGACAAAAAAAATCTGCGCATCAGCGCTACCACTGCCCGCCACAACGTTTGTTGCGGTTTTTTTTAATGCACAACGACACTGTTTGTGCATTTCTTTATTGAGTATAGCGAGTTGCTGTTGTTTTATCATAACTCTAGTATAGCAAACATCCTACACGACCTTCCAGCCACCCTCCGGAAGAGTCATCAGTTTGCCGGGGATTTCAAAACCGCTTGCAAGAGGATGCCCACCACCACCAAACTGATGTGCAATTGCCGAGACATCGATGTGTGCGTCTTTTGGTGCGCGAATACTTGCCTTGATACGATCAGGCGTCGCTTGAAAAAGAAACAGGGACGCGCGTACACCGGGTACATTTGCAAGAATCGTTGCGACCTCTTTGATTTCTTCACTGCTTGGCATGCGTCCATGAGTGTCCTCTGTTGTTATGGCTGTGACAATCAATCCCGTATCCTCAAAAAACCGCGCACCCGCGAGAGCCCGCCCCCAGAGATTAAGCGTCGTGATTTTTTGATTGGCAAATGTCGTACGGACAATCTTTGCCACACTTGCGCCTTTGCGGATGAGATCTGCCGCCGCCGTTAGTGTGTGCGCTTGCGTATTTGCATGTTGAAAAACACCCGTGTCCCCGACAATGCCCGTGAGGAGCGCCGTTGCAATATATGGCGTCATCTCCCGGCGCAAATCTCTCATAAAACGATAAAGGATTTCTGTTGTTGATGCATACGTCGCATCAATGATACGAATATCTGTCGACAACGTAATATCATGGTGATGATCAATGGCAACACTGACGCATCTTTTGGGAAGGCGTGGGACAATCTGCGCAAATCCACGGTCCACGCTATCACAACCAATCGCAACATCGTATTGCTCCAAAGAAAGATCGTGAGGATGCACAAAAATATGTGAGCCAAGGAGCGGAGCCAGAAACGCCGGAAAAGAGCTATAGCATCCAATCGTAACGCGCACATGATAATATTTGAGCAAATAAGCGCGTAAAGCCAACACACTGCCCACGGCATCCAAATCTGGACGCGTATGCGCAAAAAGAAGCACATGCTCTGCATGACGCAAAACATAGTCCAATGTATGAAATTCTTTGGGAAACGGTCGCGGTACTCTCATAGACAGAGCTGGTGATTAAAAAGCGTCGTCCTGAAACATTTCATCCAATGCATCAACATGATCACCGACTGCACTATAGTGAAAGCGAACCTTGGGCAAGACTTTCATGTGCAACTTTTTGTGCAACATCTTTTGCAGACCAATCCGCTCATGTTCAAGCGTCTTCATCGCATAATCGTGCTCTTGTGTCGGAAATACACTGACGAACACTCGAGTATAACTCAAATCACGTGCCGTGTCAACTTTTGCAATCGTTGCAAAAACCCCCGGTTTGAAATCAACCTGTTTATCAATAAGCTTTGTAAGCTCCTGCGTGATAACAGAATTTACTTTACGTATACGTTCTGACATAATCATACCTTCAACTAATTACAAACATCACTCCTGTGTCCTTGGCAGGAGTCGAACCTGCATCGCATCCTTAGGAGGGACGCGTTCTATCCATTGAACTACAAGGACCTTATATAAACACTTCACTATACCCTATTATTATACATCACACAAGACATCACGCGATAAGAAAAATCACTGCCATCCGGCAAGAATGAAAACGCCTCGCTCGTTGAGCAAGGCGTTCTTTCTGTCTATTTTTTCTGTTTCTGCAACAAACTTGCACGATACGACTTGTGCGGGCTTGTTTCGGTTAATGGTTCGTTTGCGCTTGTTTTGCGCAAATGCTCTTTTGCTACGCCTGCTCCAGCGACAAATATATTTTTAACTGTCACAAAAACATTTTTATTCATCACAACCTCCAAAAAAATAAGACGTTCTCTACAATACATCCTCATCAATAAAAATGCAACCCCGTCCACAACGCTCCATCTTTTTCACATCACCACTCAAAAACAGCCCCGTGCGAGCAAAACAAATCGACAATGGCGAAACGCTATCATCTAGCGCAATGCGCGCAATGCCTTCATCTCATCGCGGATCAACGCCGCTTTTTCAAAATCCAGTGCCTTGGCCGCTTTTTTCATATCGGCTTCGCGTTGTTTGAGGAACGCTTCGATGTTTTCAAGCGTTGCCAGATCAACGAACTCCTTGGTGACGTTGGGATTAATCTCATGATCCACGATAGAGGCGATGTTTTTTGCAATGGTTTGTGGTGTGATATTGTGCTTTTTGTTGTAGGCCTTTTGCAATGCCCTCCGACGATTGGTTTCATCAATCGCCCTGCGCAAGGAGCCGGTGATGTTGTCTGCATAGAGAAGTACGCGACCGTCTTTGTTGCGCGCCGCGCGCCCAATGGTTTGGATAAGCGACACCTCCGAACGCAAAAACCCCTCTTTGTCGGCATCAAGAATTGCCACAAGCGACACTTCGGGTAAATCCAGCCCCTCACGCAAGAGATTGACACCGACCAACACATCATATTTCCCTTCACGTAACTCCTCCAGGATTGTGATGCGATCAAGCGTATCCACATCACTGTGAAGGTATCGCGCTTTCACATCATGATCATCGAGGTATTGTGATAAATCCTCTGCCTGTTTTTTGGTAAGCGTGGTGATCAAGACGCGCTCACCCTTTGCCACCGTCTTTTTGATTTCCATCATGACATCTTTGACCTGCGTGGCCGTCGGCCGGAGGATAAGCTCCGGATCCAAAAGTCCGGTCGGACGAATAATCTGCTCAACAGTCTGCACTGCGTGCTCTTCTTCATATTTTCCAGGTGTTGCACTCACAAAGATTGTCTGTGGCATCCGCGCTTCAAATTCTGCAAAGTTTAGTGGGCGGTTTTCAATTGCGCTTGGCAAGCGAAAGCCATGCTCTACCAGATTGACTTTACGCGCGCGGTCACCATTGTACATCCCGCCAATCTGTGGCACACTCACATGACTCTCATCAATCACCAAGAGAAAATCATCACCGAAATAATCGATAAGCGTATAGGGTGCTTCTCCCTCTTTGCGTTCTGTCAGATAGAGCGCATAATTTTCAATGCCTTGACAGTAGCCAAGCTCTTTCATCATCTCCAAATCTTGTGTTGTACGTTGTTTGATGCGTTGCGCTTCCAGATACTTCCCCCGAGACTCAAAATACGAAATACGCTCCTGCAATTCATGCTGAATTTTTTCTCGCGATGAGTCCAAGACGGGCTCTGGCACGATAAAATGCTTCGCAGGGTAGATAAGGACTTCATCAAGCTCTGCGTGAATCTCTCCGCTTGTCATATCAATCTCCACAATGCGGACAATCGTGCTTCCTCGCATCATCACACGGATGATTGCTTCGCGCCCCGCAGGCACAAATTCAATCGTCGGACCTGTCGCACGAAATTTCCCACGCGCAAGGATATCACTACGCTCGTAGTGTTGATTGACAAGACGTAGAAGGAACTCTTCTCGATACAATGTGTCCCCTTTGCGCAATGTAATCATGGATTTCTTGTAAAAATCCGGCGAACCCAAGCCATAGATACAGGAGACGCTCGCCACGATGATTACATCATTGCGCGTCAGTAATGCCGACGTTGCCGCATGACGGAGACGGTCAATCTCTTCGTTGATTTCCACTTCTTTTTCGATAAACGTATCAGAGCTCCGCACATAGGCCTCCGGTTGATAGTAATCATAATACGACACAAAATACTCCACGGCATTTTGCGGAAAAAACATTCTAAACTCCTGCACGAGTTGCGCCGCAAGCGTTTTGTTGTGCGCAATGACCAGTGTCGGCTTCTGGACATTATGGATGACATTTGCTATGGTAAACGTCTTTCCGGAGCCCGTCACGCCCAAAAGCGTCTGCGCCTTATGACCGGAACGGATGCCTTTGGTAAGCGCGGTAATGGCCTTTGGTTGATCACCAGCCGGCGCATAGTCTGTCTGTAATGTAAATTTCTGCATATATCCATGCTACACGCACACACACATCTTGACAACTGCATTGTGCATGCTATACTGCGACCACAGCAAAAGACAACTACAGGAGA
>CAZMCZ010000051.1:4638-6736 GCA_964565145.1 uncultured Pseudobdellovibrionaceae bacterium
GCCGACGCAGAGACGTCGGCTTTTCATTTCTTTTTTACTATAAAATAATCGTTTGACAAATTCTATGATACGCGCTATGCTAAAAACACAATGTGAATGTCCATTGCATTGCGCCTCCTGAAAGATGGAGGATATGATGCAACACCTTTCCACAGTGGAAAAGTTTTGGACTTTATCTTTGTGGATTTTTTTGATGGTTAGCATCAAAGATGTTGCACAAAACACACATCGTCACTAAATTACTAAAAACAACTTATGGAGTACGAACTCATGTATCTCGTTGCAGATACCAAAAAAGAATCCCTGGGCGAAATCAAAAAAGCCATTGATGACATTATCACAACGGCCGGCGCAGAGCTCACAGAAGACAAGATAGAATTTGAGCGCAAGCTCGCCTATGAGATCAAACATGTCTGGCGTGGAATCTATGTCGTGCAACGATTCACCATCGCCGACAAGGACACGCGTGAAGAATCCCTCACAGACGACGAAATGCCCCGAGATATCGTTGGTGAAATCACCCGACAGCTCAACCTTCACAAAGACATCCTTCGCTATATCATCGTTGATGCCACAAACCTCCCATCCCTTGCCGAGTATGAGCAAAGCCAAGAGAAAAAAGAGGTGGAAGATAAAAAGGTCCTCAAAGAAAAAGGTGAAAAAATCGATGAAAAGCTTGAAAAAGTCCTCAAAATCTAGTATGCAGAGCTTCCGTGCTACAATAAAGATATAATTATTATCAATAAATCTATGAATCTCAATAAAGTCATGCTCATCGGTCGCCTCGTCCGCGATCCGGAAGTCCGCACAACGCCGTCCGGACAAACCGTTACCAGCATCTCTGTAGCGACAAGTTATACCTGGAAAGACCAGTCTGGCACCAAGCAAGAAAAAACAGAATTTCATAACGTTGTTGCTTGGGCAAAACGTGGTGAAGTCATTGCTCAATACTTTGTCAAAGGACAAGAAATTTATGTCGAAGGCCGTCTTGAGACACGCTCATGGGAAGACAAAGATTCCGGCAAAAAAATGTACCGCACAGAAATCATCCTTGATAACTTTGAATTTGGCGCAAAGCCCGGTGCCGGAGGTACGCCTGCCGGAGCACCTGCCGCAGCTGCTAGCGCAACAGCGACGCCAACGCCCGCCGCAAAACCAAAAGAAACCGAAGAAGAAGAAATCCCAACCATCAATCTTGAAGAAGAAGATGATGTAAAGATTGAAGATGTTCCCTTTTAACCCCACATTGTAATTAATTATTTATACCATTTATGTCAAAACGAAAAATTCGTATCGGTGATGAAGCCTATGATACTCTTGACTACAAAGATACCATCTTTTTGAAAAAGTTCCTCAATTCACAGGCAAAAATTTATCCACCGAAGCGCTATAATGTTGATGCGTACTCACAGCGCCAAATCGCTCGTACACTCAAGCGCGCTCGCCACATGGCACTACTGCCATTTACCATCAAATAGCAGAAAAACCAAAGGGGGCACATTGTGCTCCTTTTGTTTGGTATTCATTCTCTATCATAGACATATGCTCAACTTCAACGAACTCAAAACGGGTGCAAAAATCGTCATTGACGACACCCCATACGTCATCACCTATCACGAACACTCCAAAACCGGTCGCGCCAACGCTGTTTTGCGCACCAAGATCAAAAACCTCATCACCGGCGCTGTTATAGAGAAGATCTTTCACAGCTCAGACAAAGTAGAAGAAGCGGATATCGCACGCGTATCGGCACAATTTCTCTATGCTGATGGAGATGATTATCATTTCATGGACAAAAAAACCTTTGAACAGTCCACCATCACAAAAGATGTTTTGGGCAAGAGCGCTCAATTTCTCACCGACGGACTTGACGTTACGCTCCTTATGTTTAACGGCAATCCCATCACTATTGAGCCACCCATCAAAGTGACACTGGAAGTAAGTGATGCGCCACCGGGACTCAAAGGTGACACACAAAGTGGTGGCGATAAACTCGTTACGACAGAAACAGGACTGCAAATCACCACACCACTCTTTGTCGAAACGGGCGATCGCATCGTCATCAATACCGAACGCTGTGAATACGTCTCCAAAGAAA
>CAZMCZ010000052.1:0-6584 GCA_964565145.1 uncultured Pseudobdellovibrionaceae bacterium
ACGGGAGAGGGCGTCAAATGCGATGTAAACTAAGACAGTGTATGCTATGATGATGCTATGACGACACCACCACCAAAGCATATTGTAGAGCGTGTACAAAAACTCCATCATGAAATTGATCGTCTGCGCGTACTGTATCATGTCAAAGATGATCCACAGGCAGATGATGTTGTTTATAGTGCGCTTATGGCAGAGCTTGTCGCTCTTGAGGAGCGCTATCCCACACTGCGCTCAAAGGCAAGTCCGACACAGCGTATCGGAAGCACGGTTTTGGACACATTTAAAAAAGTACCACATCCTGTACGGCAATGGTCGTTGGGTGATGTTTTTTCACTGGAAGATTTGTATGCTTGGGAGGAGAAAAATATGCGTTACATGCGCAAGCATCACATTGACGATAAGGACATCACATATTGCACAGAAGTAAAGATTGATGGGTTAAAAATCATTTTGACATATAGCGATGGTGTTTTGCAGACGGCGGCAACGCGTGGTGATGGACGCATTGGCGAAGACGTGACGCACAACGTACGCACAATTCAATCAGTGCCACTGCAATTATCACAGCCGATTGATCTGGTTGTCGTTGGGGAGGTGTGGTTGCCGGAAACGGAATTAAGACGTATCAATCGTGAACGAACAAAGGCGGGAGATGTGCCCTTTGCCAACGCGCGCAATGCGGCGGCAGGGACAATTCGGCAATTGGATTCACGGATCGCCGCTGAACGAAAACTCTCTACGTTTATGTATAGCATTGATGCCATCGCAGTCAAAGACACCGGCTATCGTGTCCCACAAACACAGTGTGCGGTCCTGGAAACATTGAAGGAGCTTGGTTTTAAGGTTAATCCCGCATACAAGCTCTGTCCCACATTGGATGATGTGGAAACATACTATCAAGAGTGGATTGCAAAGCGCAGTCAACAGGAGTACGGCATTGACGGATTGGTCGTCAAAATTAATGACTTGGCACGTGCGCGCGCATTGGGATACACCGGCAAAAACCCACGCGGTGCCATTGCGTACAAATTTCCGGCAGAGCGTACGACAACAGTCGTGGAAGACATTAGCGTCCAGGTTGGACGCACCGGCGTGGTGACGCCGGTTGCACATGTTGCGCCGGTATCGGTGGCAGGGACGACGGTGAGTCGCGCGACATTGCACAACGAAGAAGAGATTAAGCGATTGGGGCTCAAAATTGGCGATAGTGTCGTCATCCAAAAAGCGGGGGACATTATCCCGGAGATCGTGGAAGTGCTTGTGAATTTGCGTACCGGCAAAGAAAAAGCGTTTGACATGAAACAGGCCGCGCAGGAGGCTTGTGGTGGGGCCGTTGTCCGCGAAAAAATCGGCACAGGAGATCGACAGAGCGTCGCGTATTATTGCAAAAACAAAAACTCCTATGCCATTCACAAAGAGCAATTGGTGCACTTTGTCAGTCGGAAGGGACTCAATATCGATGGCTTGGGTGAAAAAGTCATTGAGCAACTCATGAACGCAGGACTCGTTGCCACGGCGGCGGATTTTTTTGATTTGAAGGTGGGCGACCTCTTGCCACTGGAGCGCTTTGAGCAAAAATCCGCACAAAATCTTATCAGCGCAATTCACAACGCAAAAACGGTGACGCTTGCGCGCTTTTTGTTTGCGCTTGGCATTCGCTATATCGGTGAGGAAACGGCAGTGCTGATTGCACGCCAACCATGGATGCGCAAATGCACGACACCACGACAACTTGGCACAATCGCACAAAAAATCACACAAGAGCAATGGGAGGAGATTGAGGGCATTGGAGAGCGTGCGGCCAGTAGCCTTGTGACATATTTTCAATCAAAAGAGCATCAAGAGATGCTTGCACGCATGAGTGCTTGCGGTGTGCGCTTGCAACAAGAGCCGGAAGAGAAAACACAAGCGCCATTAAGAGGAAAAGTGGTGGTGATCACAGGGACACTGCCAACACTTTCTCGTGAAGAAGCAAAGGATGCCGTGCGTACTGCCGGCGGAAAAGTCGGATCAAGCGTGAGTCAAAAAACAGACTATCTGCTTGCCGGCGATAAGGCGGGGAGCAAATTGACAAAGGCCAAAAAACTTGGTATAAAGATACTAACAGAGAAAGAATTTCTTGCGCAAATAAATGCGCAGTAAGAATTATTTATCGTGATAACAATAGCGTATGATGAGTGTTTTTGCAAAAAACGATACAACACCGCGCGCGCAGTACTACGCACAGGATGGGGCGTCGTGGTTTGATGTGTATTTTGCACAGGCAAAGAATGCTTTTGTGCGCGCATGGAGGTGGAAAACGCTGTGGCTTTGGGGAATTCTATTGCCGGCGACGGGAGGGATGCACTTTAATTCTATGGGATGGGGTGATGATTCGTCTGGAGATTATCCAACGGATATGGGGGTGTTTTTGTCTCAGTATCTCGTGTGGATTATTCTGGCAATTGTATTTGTGCTGGTGATGGGGGTTATCTTTTGGATGCTTGGCAATATTGCGCGGTGGGGGCTTACGCAAACATTGAGTGAAATCCAAGACACCGGCGCACCAAAAGAGAACCGTTTGTTGCTTGTCTGGCATCGGGGAAAGCGTGGCGTGGGGAAGCTCATGCTCTTTGACATTATTGTTTTTGTTGCGCTTATCCTCTTTTTCGCAGGGATTGGACTACTCATTGCCGTGATTGGCGGATTGCTTTATGCCGTGGTGTCATCGACGGTGTTTATTGTACTTGCGGTGCTTGGTTTGTTTGTCCTGATGCCACCACTTATCGTTGTTGGTATCGTTGTGCGCTATGTCATCAATGTCGCCGTTGTGCTCATGGCACTGCGTGGTGATGCGATAAGCGTGGCACTCAAACGCGCATGGCACCTTGTCCGGGACAACAAAAAAGAGGTAATCAAACTTCTCCTTACGCGGATGCTTATGGGCATGGTTTTTGGGCTTGCTTTTGTTGTTGGAATCATGCCAATTCTTCTACTGGCTTTTGTCGTTTTTGTCGGATTGTTTGGTATTGGTAGCGGTCTGGACACGCTGTTGTCGACGGGATTTTTCTTGACGGCAGTCGGTTTTGGTATCTTTTTTGTTGTTGTGATTTTTATACTGTCGCTTTTGTTTAATGCGATAACGTCGTTGATGGTGCAAGATCTCTGGGTGTGGTGGACAAAACGCTTGGATCCGACACTACACATGCAACAGGATACCCGTCATCAATAACTCATGTTATACTAAAGATATTACATTAACGTTTTTTCTATGACAACAACAAAAAAAACAGCGCATCATGATGCGCCCAAAAAACATGATGTGGCAGAGCATACCACAGAACACGTCGTCCAAAAATCACCGTATGTGGGGTTTTGGGTGCGTGTTGCCGCATATATTATTGATAGCTTTGTCATCAACGTCGCCACCGTTCCTTTGTGGTTTCTCTTTGGTGCGCTTGTGGCGATGATAGACAACAAGGGTATGTCGTTCCTTTTTACAATGTTTTTGTATGGTTTAAGTCTTGCAGTGGTATTTGTGTATTATATCGTTTTTACCTATAAATATCAGGCAACACTGGGAAAGATGGCCGTTGGTATAAAAGTTATGGCCCAGGATGGTGAGAAATTACCTCTTGGCAGAATTATTCTGCGCGAGACCATTGGCAAGCTCCTTTCGGCATTGTTGCTCATGATTGGTTATTTTATGATTGCCTTTACCGACAAAAAACAGGGATTGCATGATAAATTGGCACAGAGCGTTGTCATTTACAAAGATCCTGTAATGCGCGCACGTGGCTGGGTAGTGGGGATTGCGCTTGGTATTTATGGATTTTTTGTTATTATAAGTTTGATTTTTTTTATTGGCATCATGCTGGTTGCGGGAATGTTTGCGACATCAAGCTATGATAAGTTTAATTCCGAGGGCGTACACCCCGATCAATATTACGATTACGATTATGATGGCGATGTGATGGACGATGCAGACATAGATGAGTATTATGATTCTATTGAGGAGTATACGGGTCCTGATGTGGATGGTTTGCCGGCGGAGAGCATCGATGATACAAATGAGCAATTGCAGGAATCATTATAACCATTTTGCAAAAAGCATCGCTTGATAGAAACGGCAATCTCGCATATACTGTAGATATATGCGAGATTCGTATTTTATAACACTATGACACAACAACTCACAAAAGAAGAATTACACGATGTCGCACAATTGGCGCAACTGACTTTGGCAGAGGATGAAGTGAGCGCATATCAAAAAGACCTCGTGAGTATTTTGGATTATTTCAAAAAACTTGCAGTATGTGATACGGATGATGTAGAAGAAATCGGACACATTACCGGTATGACGAATGTTTTTCGCGAGGATGCCGTCGTTGCATGCGATGAGGAGATGGTGGAAGCAATGATTGATGCATTTCCGGCAAAGAAGGACCGATTGATCAGTGTAAAAAACGTACTATAGAATTGTATGAGTGTTATCAAATCATTACATGCGGACTTACTCTCCGGGAAGACAACAGCACGCGCTCTTGCGCAAAACTATCTGGATGTAATCAAAGAAAAAGAGCAAGACATCAATGCTTTTATCAGTGTTGATGACGATGCCGTGCTTACACATGCCGAAGACGTTGATGCCAAAATAGCACGCGGTGAAAAGATTGACGTCCTTGCCGGAATTCCCGGTGGATTAAAGGATTTAATTTCCGTGCGTGGTGGGCGGACAACGGCGGGGAGCAAAATGTTAGAAAATTTTACAGCAGTCTATGATGCGACGGTAACGACAAGACTCAAAGAACGTGATGCGCTTGTCTTGGGGAAGACGAATCTTGATGAATTTGCATGCGGTGGCAGTACAGAGTATAGCGCCTTTGGTGTGACAAAAAATCCGCACGACAATACGCGTGTTGCCGGTGGTAGCAGTGGTGGAAGCGCCGCCGCCGTTGCCAGTGGTGAGGTCGTGTGGGCGCTTGGTACAGATACGGGAGGCTCTATCCGTCAGCCGTCAAGTTTTTGTGGTGTGGTGGGACTCAAGCCGACGTATGGTCGTGTTTCTCGCTATGGCGTGATTGCCATGGCAAGCAGTTTGGATCAGGTTGGTCCGATTGCAACGACCGTAGAAGACGTGGCAATTATCCTTACACGGATTGCGGGTCATGATCCGCAGGACGCAACGAGTGCACATAGCAGTGATCGCGTTTATGAGGATTATCTCAGCGGTGATATCAGAGGTGCAAAGATCGGCATTCCCAAGGAATTTTTGCACAGTGATTTGGATGCAGACGTGCGCCGGGTTTTTGATGAAGCCGTTGCTCGGTATGAATCGCTTGGCGCGGAGATTGTAGAAATTTCTCTGCCACATACGGAATTTGCTTTGGCGGCATACTATATCATCATGCCGGCGGAACTGAGCTCCAATCTCGCACGCTATGACGGACTACGGTATGGCTATGCAATCGATGAAAAAATGGACGTGCAGGATTATTACAAAAAGGTGCGTAGCACGGCCTTTGGCGCAGAAATCAAGCGCCGACTCATGCTTGGTACGTATACATTGAGTGCGGGGTATTATGATGCCTATTACAAAAAAGCGCAGAAAGTCCGCGCGCTTATTCGGCGCGATTATGAGAAGGCTTTTGAGAAGGTTGATTATATTTTTACACCGACGGCACCGGAAGTCGCTTTTAAAATTGGCGCAAAAACCGCCGATCCACTGACCATGTATCTTGCAGATATTTTTACCGTTCCAATTAATCTCGCAGGTGTGCCGGCACTCTCACACCCTATTGGCACGATTGCCAAGGATGGTGTTGATCTCCCCATTGGAGGACAGCTCATCGGAAAGTGGTTTGATGAGGAGGGCATCCTTAACGCCGCCTTTGCCTATGAACAACAGACACAATAATCTATGGAGGAAACAGTGACGACAATAAGCGTTTTTTTTACGACGATGTGGCAGGCGATAAGCACGAGCGTGTGGTTTTTTGCTTTTAAAGTGCTTGCGGCAATTTATACGGCAGTGCTTCTTGTGGATGTGATTTTGTTGATTTATCTTGGTGATGCACGTAAGCGCTTGCGACAGTTACGTCGTGGCACAAACCGTATCATCTATGGACCACACAAGGTGAAAAAATTATGGAACGGTATCCGCAAACGCCTTGAGAATGATGATGAAGCACAGTGGAAGCTGGCGGTACTGGAAGCGGATCATCTCATTGATAAAGAGCTTGCGCAACAAGGATATCACGGAGATAATTTTGCTGAGCGTTTGGCACAAATCCCGGAGCATGCTTTTAGTATTTTGCCGGCTGTGCGTGAGGCCCATGCTGTACGCAATCATATCATCAAAGACGAAGACTACGAACTCACACATGAGGAAGCAAAAAAAACCGTAAAAACGTTTGAGCAATTTTTAGAAGATCTCGGTGTCGGGACGGTTTAATTTTTCTTGACATATTTTTGATTTTTAGTATACTTATTTCTATACACGAGTGTGTATTTTCTTTTTGAGAAGATAGTATAACCCGGTAGAGCCAATGCTGACAATAGCGGCAGCTCGTCTGGCTCATGTATAATATCGGTAAAGCATCTTT
>CAZMCZ010000053.1:0-1114 GCA_964565145.1 uncultured Pseudobdellovibrionaceae bacterium
ACACAATCAGCACAAAATTTTTGTGTCCTTGGTAGGAGTCGAACCTACGACCTTTTGGACCGCAACCAAACGCTCTATCCACTGAGCTACAAGGACTTGCTTTTAATGTGGTGACCAATCACTTGTGCACGACAGACTGTACGCGGACAATCACCCAGCAGTCAACTACAAGACATAGTGTACGCGATAGCAGGCGCATTGTCAACTCCCTTGTCTTTGTGTGCGGTGCTACATATGCAACACACGCTCTAATGTATCTACGAGTGTATGCTCTTGTTTTTTTTCTGGGATAAACTGCAAAAGCATCCTGCGCACCTCAACGGGATCCACTTCATGCAATGCGATATGGATATAAGGCGTGATATAGCCATGCATATGCAAACTAATCACACGCTTATGTGGTGGCTCATAAAAAATCCAAAAAGACACGATGTCGTCATAAGCATATAAACGATTACCAACGACGATGCCGTTATACGTAATGGCAAAGTCCATCACGCGCGGTGGCGTATTGATATAGAGATAACCGACAACGCCAATTAACACAAAAACGATTGCCATAATCGGGCTGTTGGTAAAAAGCGCATAAAAAATAATCGCAATAATAATCAAACTCGTCACCAAATACCACGTCGTGCTTTGTTTGTAGACTTCATACTCCGGTCCCTGCCAATACAGCAGTACGTCCTTGGGATTTGCACGGATATAGGCGCTGCGCTCCGTACGATATGCAAAATGTTGCTCGCCATACTGATCGACATAAGGCACCTGCCGATGATCATCAACGACGGCCTCTTGCTTTGGTGACGCATCTTCTTGTGCGAAAAAACGATCAATCTTTTCTTGTGATTTTTGTATTTTTTTTGTCGTGGTCTTTCGTGTTTTTTTTGGGGTCTGTGGGAGCATATTGTCCCGCATGTTAAATGCCATAATTTCGCAATTGCTGATTTATCTCTTTTATTATACCATATTTACAAAAAGCGTCATCTCTGCTATGATACTAAGCAGTTTTGACAAAAAAGAGACGGAAGCGTGGCTGAGTGGTCGAAGGCAACGGTCTTGAAAACCGTCGTCCCTTCACGGGGACCAAGGGTTCGAATCCCTTCGCTTCCTC
>CAZMCZ010000053.1:1214-6284 GCA_964565145.1 uncultured Pseudobdellovibrionaceae bacterium
AAGAAAAGTGGAATTGTCGTAATAATTTATGGTATCCCACTTTCTGAGGTAGCAGAACTTCAGGAAAAAATCAATGCCATCGGGGCGACATCCGTCTTGGAGTCAAATGCCTCTGGAGGGCACTATCTGAAGCTGATAGAATGCAGTCAACGTATGAATCGTTGTATGTATCAACCGGCAGTACAAATGGCAGATGCGCTGTATGCGTTTTGCAGAAGAACACTGAGGATCCCGCAAAAGCGTGTCGGGATCACAATATAAACATTTTTGAGAGGGTCGCGTCATTGACGTGGCCCTTTTTGTTTTCTCGCAAACCGCGTTATACTATAGATATGATGACACTTGATACACCACTACTAAACTTGCCACGGGTACAAAAATCATACGCGCCAAAACTGGCAAAACTTGGGCTGGAAACCGTTGGCGATTTGCTACGACACTTCCCTGTGCGCTATAGCGATCTCTCCATTATCACGCCAATTCACGATCTCATAGAAGACAGCGCACAGACCGTTCTGGTCAATGTGGAAGACGTCAAAGCGCGACGCATTCCCGGACGCAAGATGCACCTCACGACAGCAAGTTTCTCCGATGCTAGCGGATTTGTCCGTGCAACGTGGTTCAACCAACCCTACATTGCAAAATCTCTTCACCTCGGCGCACAGGTACGTCTCTCCGGCATGGTCAAAAGCGACAAAAAGGGGTTGTTTTTTTCATCACCGGATGTTGAACGCGCAGAACGCATCCCCACCAGTACCGGATGTATCGTCCCCGTTTATCGCGAGACGCGCGGTCTCACATCCAAGTGGATTCGTTGGCAAATTCAAATGATTCTTGACGCGCTAAACGACATTCCCGACATCCTCCCCCAAGAAATCATCGCGCAACAAGATTTCCCCGAGCTTGACAATGCGTTTCATATGATTCACTTCCCCGAAAACGCCGAAGACGTCATCGCATCACAACGACGTTTTGCCTTTGAAGATCTCTTCCTTCTCCAAATCATCGCACTCCGTGCACGCGCCCTCTTGAGCAAAGAGCGTGCCTTTGCCATTCCCTTTCAAGAAAAACGTATCACAAGCTTTGTACAATCGCTTCCCTACACACTAACAGACGCCCAACGCAAAAGCAGTTTTCAAATTATCAAAGATCTCGAAAAAGCAACGCCGATGAACCGGCTCCTCAATGGTGACGTCGGTGCCGGCAAAACAATCGTTGCGGCAATCGCCGCGCTCAACGTTGCCACGACCGGCAAACAGGTGGCCATCCTTGCACCGACAGAAGTTCTTGCACGGCAACACTACAACACGCTTTTGGAACTTTTTCGTGAGAGTGAAATTGACATCGCTCTTCTCACCGGCGCCTACAAGATGCACGGCAACTGTCCCGAGCTCTCCACCACCACAACGCGTCCCAAACTCCTTGCCCGCATCAAAGACGGCGATGAAAAAATCATCATTGGCACGCATGCCCTCATCCAAGATGATGTCATCTACAATCAGCTCGCTCTTGTCGTTGTTGATGAGCAACAACGCTTTGGCGTTGCCCAACGCAGTGCGCTCATTGACACTGCACGCAAAGGTCACCGTGGCGTAGTGCCACATTTTCTCACGATGACGGCAACGCCCATTCCTCGCACCTTTGCGCTTGCACTTTTTGGCGACCTCTCTGTGTCGCTTCTCGATGAGAAGCCCTCTGACCGTAAACCCATCAAGACAGCGGTCGTCCCGGAACACACCTCTGCAAAAATATACAGCTTTATCGCCGATGAGCTCTCTTCTGGCAGGCAGGGCTATGTCATCCTTTCACTCGTCGAAGAGTCCAAATCTCTCGCCGGCGTCAAAGCCGCAACAGAGGAATACACCCGATTACAAAAAGATATCTTTCCGCAGTACACACTTGACCTCCTGCATGGACGCATGAAGCCCAAAGAAAAAGAAGCCGTCATGCAACGCTTCCAAAAAGGACAGACCGATCTCTTGGTGTCAACGTCCGTTGTGGAAGTCGGTGTTGACGTGCCAAATGCCTCTGTAATGATTATCGAAAATGCTGAGCGGTTTGGCCTTGCGCAACTCCACCAGTTTCGTGGGCGCATCGGTCGTGCCCAACACCAATCCTACTGTTTCCTCTTTACAAAAGACAAAAAGAACAAGCGCCTGCAAGCACTGGAAAAATACACCGATGGTTTCAAACTTGCCGAAAAAGATTTAGAAATTCGTGGTCCGGGTGAGTACATCGGGACACGGCAATCCGGCATTCCCGATGGCGCAATGAAAAACATCGCCAATATCACACTCGTTACCGCAACGCGCGAAGCAGCGCGCGCAACATTGATTGCCGACCCGCAACTGACCACGACACCGGCGCTTAAATCCGCTGTTGCACGCTTTACGCAAAAAGTCCACATGGAGTAAGACCACTCCAAGCATTATGCTGTTGGACGTTGATGATGCTCATCGATTGCTTGGCTGTATACGTCTATCAGTTTTTTGGTGCATGCTGTTACCGTGTAGTGCTTTTTTGCATAGGCGCGCGCTTTCTGCCCACAGGATTGATGCGCATGCCGATCACTAAGACAACGCAAAACAGCATACGAGAGATCGCTTGTCGCCTCTCGCGTCAAAATCCCCGTTGTGCCTTCTACGATGAGGTCTTCTACGCCACTGGCACGCACGGCCACAATCGGCACGCCCATATACATGGCTTCTGTGATGATCGTGCCCTGCGTCTCCGATGTGGACGCATAGACAAAAAGATCGGCGGCCGCAAGAATGTTTTTGACATCACTGCGTGCAATTTTGCCGGGAAAAATAACGCGCTGTGTGCTGTGTGGGATGTTTTTGCTATAGAGGATTTTTTTAAGCTCTATGAGAAGATCTCCCTCCCCGCCAAAGAGAAAGTACGTTTGTGGATTTTGTGCGAGGACTTTTTTGATTGCGTGTGCGAGAAAACGCACGTTTTTTTCTTTGGTGAGACGAGAAATGCTGACAATTAATTGTGCCTGCGTTGGGATATTGTATTGCTCTCGGATATGATGACCATCGGCATGAGCAAAAAGCTCTTCATCAACACCGGATGGAATGATATGTATCCGCTTATGAGATAGTCCTTGTTGGAGGATGATTTTTTGTACCGATGCCGTCGGCACGATGACATGATCGGCACTTTGCGCAAAAGCACGCGCGGTTTTCATCATCCATTTCCCGGCAAACGCCTCCGGAACAAATGGCACATAGTGTGCATAACGATCGTAGAGAGAGTGCCATGTAAAAATAAGTGGAATATCTTTTTGTTTTGCCCATCGATGCGCCTGCGTCCCCAACAGGTTGGGATGTTGTGCGTGGATGATATCGAAGTCACAGGCCTCTATTTTTTTGTCCAGTTTTGGCGCATACGGCACGACAAGCGAAAAGGCAACCTTTGTCGGCACTGCAAGAGAAGGATAACGATAGACGTCTTGCGCATCGGTGTATTTTTGTCCATGCCACGTCGGCGCGAAGACACTGACACGATGCCCGGCGGCGATTAGTCCTTTACGAAAACCTTCCACTGATGCACTCACACCATACGGGTTTGGGAGATAGTTATTCGTAAAGATACCGATATGCATAGAATAAATCTACTGATTATGATGTGCACTGTGCGAGAAATTGTGCGATTTCCGGAAAAAGATAGTGATTTTTGCTATCGCCGATAAAATTGTGGTAAGCATTTTTGATTTTGCGTCGCTTAACGTACGACGACCCCAGGTCTTTCTCCAAGGCCTTCATGCTTGTGCGCGCAACGAGATGATCATCGCGGGATTGAATAATCATGCTTGGTGCCGTAATTTTCTCTAAGCGCAATGTCGATGATTTAATCGCAAAAAAAGCTTCGTATGCACTTTTGATTGGATAACGCTGATAAGAAATCATCTGCGTCATACACATATCACTTCCGATGATTTTTGGGTAATGCTTTGTCTTGTATGTGCGCAAAAGCATTGCCAAGCGCGTAAGATAAAAACCGATATGTTCATAGCGCATTTTGTACGGCGTCCCCATAAGAATGAGTCCGGCAATTTCCGGATGACTTTGCGCCAGATGAAGCGCCAACGATCCTCCCAAGGACATCCCACCGACAAAAACCTGTTCTGAGCGCTCGTGGAGCGCTTGATAGGCCTCGCGCACATCACGACGCCAATCCTGCCACAACACACCTTCCAAATCCTCCGGCTTGGTACCATGTCCCTTAAGGAGTGGCGCATACACCGTATATCCTTCTTTGTGTAGATACTCTCCCAGCGCGCGCATTTCATATGGTGTTGACGTCCACCCATGAAGCAGTAAGACGCTCTTACCATTCGTCCCCTCAAAATAAAACGGCTTATTGACAATCTCCGTATCGCTATAGTATTGGGCGATGTGTTGTGGGATACTTTTTTTTCGGACACCAACGTTCTCTGCAATTTTTTTTGCAATTTTTTTTGCATGTTTTTTCATATATCTATAGTATGCCTTTTTTCTTTTTTTTGCAAAAAGCCGTGTCGAAATTATGCGACACGGCCTCTGTTGGGCTCTTATTTGACGACCTCTCCGAGGATTCCTCGGATGAGGTCTCTCACGGGATCCTCACTCGGCGTAGACGAGCGTCGCCTCTGCCGAGGAAGTCTATCCGTATCATCTCTTCTCTGCATGACATTATTGTCTTCCACATAAAAGAAATGGTGGGTTTTTTTCCTCCGTAAACTATCATCACGATAGTATAGCAGAAGCTCTTTATTCCAGCTGGAAACGCCATCGCGGTCAAGAGCATCACGAAACAACTGATATGTCGTTTCGCCATCAGCGCGGTAGCGGTTACCATCGATATCAAAGTACCAATGGCCGTTGCGCTCATAGACTTCAAGCGCAACGCGCTTCACTTCTGACGATATTACCTTGATGGCACCGACATCTGTGTCAAGCACCTTAGTATCACGCGCCTGCGCCGACAGTGATACCGCCAGCGCGATAAAAATAAGAAAAATTTTCATTACACACCTCCTGATGCGCGTTGTTTTTTCGGTGTTGCCGGAACCGGTATCCACCG
>CAZMCZ010000054.1:0-2831 GCA_964565145.1 uncultured Pseudobdellovibrionaceae bacterium
TTACTGCGACAAAGATCGTTTGTACTGATGAGGCGGAGTTACCAAACAGGATGGATACATCGGAAAACGACAGGCCTGTTATTGATGAAAATACGGCAGAAGATTGGGTAAAGAATCATGAAAGTTGTAAAATAGTTGATTGGGACTTTCAGTGGGCAAGAATTCCAGAGGGTGCTTGGACAACACTTGCTACAACCGCACAAAATAATGAAGTCCAGGTTCCCTTTGATGAAAATGACGAGGCTATCTATGTAAAAGAAGTGGAAAAAGAAGGATATATTCCATTTACTTTTCACGCCAATGAAGAAACGGATGTTGATAATGTAACGGCAGAGTTGTATTGTACCGGAGATGGGCTACATTATGATAATTCCGAACATCTTAACAATCTTGCACCGGGTAAGCATTATTACTGTGTCGCGTGGAATGTGCCGGCAGGTGCAATCCAAGGACGGAAGTATAGGGATCTCAATACTGACGGATTGCATCAAAGAGATGAAAAGCGTTTGGCCAATTGGCATATGCGACTTTATCAAGAAGACGCCACGTCGTCTACCTGGACACAAATAGGTGAGGAGGCGATTACAGAGGATAATACCGGTTCTAATTTTGGCACAGTAGGCAAAGGGCAATATCGTTTCGGGCCGTTACTGCCCGGCACATATTATGTTTGCGAAGTGCAACAGGAAGGTTTTGAACAAACGGGACCAAAATTGGGAGCACAAAGTGTTAATTTTAGCGGAACACCACGAGGCGGAGGTCTGGCAGTGGCAAATCAATCCGGCAGAGATGATGAGGGACCGGTGTGTTGGAAATCAACAATCACAGAGCCGGGTCAAGTAAATGGATGGCATAAGTTTGGTAATGTTGATTTTGGTGAAATTATTGTCACAAAGTTTAATGATGCAAATGGCAATGGCGTGATGGATGAAGATGAAACAACGATATCTTGGTGGGAGATGACACTTGCACAAGATTATTACTATAATATTGGTAGCAATTCATTTCCATACGGGGGAATGTTTAATGCTACACAGACAACGGGCGCGGATGGCACAACGACGTTTCGCACACCTGGTGGTGGAACGTATATGCTCAGTGAAACAATGAAAGACGGATGGCAACAAACAGGAATGTATTGTGATTACGGAGATGAGCAAACAACAAAAAACACAAGCCTTAGGGAAAAATTGTTAACTGTTGAGAGTGAAAAGAAAAATTCATTACCGGTAAAACTTCTACCGGGGCAAGAAGTGCATTGTTTTGTGGGAAATCACGATCTTTCGAGATCACCACGGCTTACTATTGCCAAGACAAACAACGCATGGAGCGACGGTCCGGAAGTGCCGGGTGATACCGTACATTACACGATTACCGTACGTGCAGGGCAAGAGAGTGGTCCCGTTATCAATGCAACGGTCACAGACCTTCCACCAAAGAACTTTATCTACGTCCCGGGGTCATGGACGGCAACATCATCGGTACGTGGAGACCTGGGAAGTATTGCGGGACTTGGACTGACACATGTTTATGCGTCACCGGGAGAGTGGAGTTTGGGAGATATGGTCCCGGGTGAAGTTGTGACACTTGCCTATGACGCACAGATTGCACCAAGCGTAGAGAACGGCGTGTATCCCGATGTTGCATTTGCATATGCGCAAGACGTCACCGGCGCACGTGTGCAAGCAACATCAACAGACTCCGGTTTTGATGTCAATCAAGGAATTGTGAACGATCAGTTTGTGGGAACACAGGTAGAAGTTGCAATGATTGAACGTGCGCCAACGGACACAAATCCTGTCGTCGCTAAAGTAAAAAAGAACGTTGAGGAAGAAGAAAAGACGGTTTACAAAGATGATACTCGCGTACTACCGCAGACAGGCGCAACACGCCTATGGCTTTATCTCGCGCTTGGAACACTTCTGGCGGGACTCCTTATGATTGTGGGAGCATGGGGCCTGCGTCGTCGTACAGCAAAACAAAAGATATCCGGCACGGTCGCTAGTGTCTTTATCCTCAGTGCAGTCATGTTTGGTGCGCTTACCACGGGAGCGATGGCTGTAAGCAATGACCTTGTTGTGCGTGTACAGCAACCGGAACCGGTGCCACATACCGATGCGTTTTCTATCACCTTTGTTGCGCTTGATGCACAAGCACGGGGCATAACGGTGGAATGTCTCGTACAAAAGCCGTCAACAAGCGGATTTCTCGTATACAAGACCTTTACGTATACAGGGACGGGAAATTCCGGTGATTGTTTGATTGATACGGACATCCTTACAACACCCGGAACGTATCAGGTCCAAGTGCGTGCTACGGCGGGGACAGACACGACGACATCATCACCGCAAAATGTTGCATTTCACATCCCCGACGCAATCAATCCAAAGAAACCAAAGGAGATTAAAAAAGACAAGGTAAATGATTGTCGTTATGATATAGAAATTCGTACGGCAAATGATGGACAGACGACAGCCGTGGAAGTCTTTCATTCGCGTGATCGAAAATTTGTGCTTGACGGAAGTACGCTTTTGACAACCGTTGCCGTCGGTCCAAATGAACGAATTACCGTCACAGATGATCTTGCATCGAGTGGATCATGTGGCAAGAAATATTTCTACGCAGTACGGGCCATTGACGCAGACGGGAATCGCTCTGCAGTGCGGGTTGAAGAGGAAAATGTGACAGAAGTTGTAGAGAAAGAAGTTACGCGAACGCAAGAGGGTGCGACTGTTACGACAAATGCTTCAACACTTACCGCCCCGGGGGGAACCGGCGGTCAACGTCAGGCGGATACCGGTGAATCAGCAACGACAGATGAAGACACAGAT
>CAZMCZ010000054.1:2931-6217 GCA_964565145.1 uncultured Pseudobdellovibrionaceae bacterium
ACAGATGAAGACACAGATAAGGAAAGCACCACAGATAGTACATCGTCCGCGACAACACAAAACGATAACCAAGAGGGCACGGTGGCCGGTGTTACAACAGATGCATCCACACGCAATAGGATTGCACTCCTAATCGCACTTCTTATCGGTGGAACACTGTTGTTCTATGCTTATAGAGCGCGCAAAAAGAAAAATGATGTTGCATAGGAAGATTTTTCTGAAAGCACAGAGCACAGAAATGGCGCGTAGATTATTGTACATCGGTGGCGGACTTGTCGTTCTTGCCACCGTTGTGCTTTTGTTAATTTATCTCCCGGTGATTCGCACAGAATTGCATTATCAACTGGTAACAAAACGATCGTTTGATGGGGCAACCGATACCATCATCGCATCGCCTCATCGTTCGCAGGAAGCAACGACAGTACCACAAAAACCATCAGCGCAGGTTTTTATTCCGCCAGACACGGATTTTAGCATTATCATTCCAAAAATTGGCGCAAATGCTTCCGTGCGCAAGGACGTTGACCCGTATGACCCAAAAGCGTATCATAAGGCGCTTCAACAAGGCATTGCACATGCGCGTGGGACAAGCGTGCCTCCGCAGAAAGGTGATACCTTTCTCTTTGCGCATTCATCAGAAAATTTTTATAATGCCGGGAAGTATAACACGGTTTTTTATCTTCTCAATAAATTAACAATTGGTGATCGCTTTTATATCGTTTATGAAAACAATGTTTATGTATATCGCGTAACTCAAACGCGCGCCGTCACCGCCGATGCCGTTCAATACCTACAAAACACGACAACAGGCCACACGGCAACGCTTATGACATGTTGGCCACCGGGCACGGATGCGCACCGTCTACTCATTATCGGCACGCGCGAACGTGTCGAGCCGTTGGAAACGCTTCAGGCATAACGATAGACGCGTTGGTTTTGTGATAGAATAGAAGAGAAGCTTTTTTGTAAAAATGATTATGATTGGGATGTCTTTTTTTTCTCACCGTAGCATACGCAGAACGGTTGTGATTGGAGGTTTTATGCTTCTTTTGGCTATACCAAGCGTCATTGCACAAGGCCTGCAAGACACAATGACGCCCGAACACATCCTCTTGCTTGTCAATGATGCTCGTGCACAACAAAACGTGCCGGCGCTTGTGCGTAGCAAAACGCTTGATATGATTGCGCAACAAAAATTGGAAAGTCTTCTTTCCGATCAGTATTTTGCGCACACATCACCAAACGGGGATGATGCATGGAAATGGTTTGAGCGTGCAGGATATGATTATCTTTTTGCGGGGGAAAATCTCGCAGAAGGGTACGAAACAACACAGGCGCAACATCGTGCCTGGATGGCAAGTCCACGGCACAAAAAAAATATCCTTGATCCACGCTTTACACAGACAGGCATTGCCATCGGTACGCGACACAAAGAACAAGGCGACGAACGTGTCGTTGTGAACGTTTTTGCGACGCCTCGCACGGTAGCGGTAACGCCACCTAATTACACGCTTGGAACATTTGAAGCACCGGAGCAACTCATCCATCGTGGCAATGATGCCATTAAAGAAGTCATCGCACATGACAATCACACAGATGAGTATTCGCAGGCAGGCATGGTGACATCAGATAACGCCACACAACAACTCGTTGCACAACACAACAAAATAACGCATCGCATGATTGCATGGAGTGTTGTCGGCGGGAGTGTTTTTGCCATTCTTATCGCAGAATACTATCTCTTTACGCGTGTGCGACGTAAAGCGCATTAAGTGGCACAAAGAACGAACAAAAGAGGGTGCTTTGCGCAGTGCAAAATGATCATGATTGCGTAACGCGATTGTTTTGTAGTTTGTAAATTGGATAGAGTGCAAGCAATACAATAAACGCGGTAAAGATAAAGAGATCTCTCAGTGGAAATATTACAAGGAAAAGGCTTGCAAGTGCCGGCGCGA
The DNA here is from genome assembly GCA_964565145.1 of uncultured Pseudobdellovibrionaceae bacterium. Lineage (GTDB taxonomy): Bacteria > Patescibacteriota > Minisyncoccia > Moranbacterales > JALWEZ01. The sequence continues at coordinate 4,887 of CAZMCZ010000054.1, forward strand.
TGATAAACGCAAGCGGACGTGCCATGCCAAAAAATGAAATGAAATCGATGTCTCGACTGTCAATACGCTTATAAAAATATGATGCACGAAGCTCTTCAATAATCGATGCTCCGACACGAGAGAGAAAAAGAATGGTAATAACGCTCCACAGAGGCATGCCGTAAATAAAAGCAAAGGAAAACATTGTGCAGGCAATGAGTATAATGGCAAAAAAAAGTAACTTTTTCTCACCGTACTTTTGATCTGCGAGAATGCCTACGGGATATTCTACGAGGAGGAAGGGAATAAGCATAATGCTAAAAGTTGTACCAATCTCAAGCCATGTGAAGCCGAGCGTGAGAAGATAGAGCGGTGTATAAATAACCATGATGGCAAAGAAAAACTCTACAATAAAAGAAACAAAAAAGATTTCCATGATATCGGTGCGTTTGTAAATCTTTTTAAACATCTCTGTGAGGCCGATTTTTTCGTTAAAATGTAGAGGCGTGTCTTGTATGTAAAAATATGCTATCAAAAAAATGATAACGTGTAGGATAATGGCGACGCTAAAGACGCCGACAAAATTAAATGTCGTGAGGAGTTGCGTAGAAATAAGTGGTGCAAGCACAAGACCGATATTGGTTATGGTGAGATTGATGCCATAGATTTTGCCGGAATCTTTGTCGGTGGCATAGGATTCAATAATCATACTCAACAGTACCCATGAAAGCGCTTCAAAAATGATATAGCCAATAAGGAGGAAAAGGCTTGCAGGATGATTGACCAGTAGCAAGAGAGCGATGAGAAGGGTGATTTTTACAATGAGGATGAGGTGAAAGAGCAGTGTTTTGCGAACAATGCGCACCAGTTTTTGGATGTAGAGCAAAACAAATAACAAGATGCTATTAGCAACGAGAAATGTCCAACCGATGTTATCACTGCCAAGGAGTTTTTTGAAGTAGCTGGAAGCAATATACAAAAGCAACCCCATGGCAAAACCCATGAGAAGGGAGAGTAAATTGACGATACGGAGTTTTTTGTAGTCAGGATGTTCGTGATGGTGGAGCTGATTGATCATACCCATAAGAAAAAGAAATAATCATAAGTGGCGCTATACTAAGTGTACCATAGAGAGAAAGAAAAAAAGCATGATAATTGCATGATAAAAGGAGAGACAGTAAAAGACGATTTAGAAAGGAATGAGCGTTCCACGCCTGTGTTATTGCTTGGGACAGGGGATGGGACGATAGGATGCTTGTTTTGAGAGAAAAGATGTCGGGAGTGGAGAGGTGTAGGTGTGGGTTTGTTTATCCAGGGGAAAACTGAGACGATGCGCGTGGAGATAGAATGTT
>CAZMCZ010000055.1:0-5882 GCA_964565145.1 uncultured Pseudobdellovibrionaceae bacterium
CCGATAAAGTCACTCGAAACCAATGGGTCATCACTGATGCCGATAATGCCACTGTACTCGCCCGCCGCCGCTTCTTTGAGCGCATTGTTGATGTCTTCTACTGTTGCATCTCTCTTAAGGACAAAGGTGAAATCTGTCAGCGAAACATCAATGGTCGGCACACGAACAGCCATGCCATCAAATTTTCCCTCAAGTTGCGGAAGGACTTTTGTCGTGGCAATCGCAGCGCCCGTTGTTGTGGGAATCATGTTTTGTGCCGCAGCACGAGATTTCCGCAAATCTTTCCCCGGTCCATCTTGTAGTTTTTGTGTTGCCGTGTATGAGTGAATCGTCGTCATCATGGCCTTTTCTATCCCAAAAACACGATCAATGACCTGCGCGACGGGAGCGATACAGTTTGTCGTACACGACGCATTAGAGATGACACTACATGATTGTGCTGACGGTTCTGATACACCGATAACATGTGTAGAAATGTTTTCATCATCGCCCTTTGCCGGCGCACTGAGGATCACACGTTTTGCTCCGGCATCAATATGCGCATAGGCCGCACCGTCTTTGACAAAATGTCCCGTGCACTCCAAGACGATATCAACGCCGTGCTCTTCCCATGGAAGTTCTGCCGGCTTTGGGTTTGCGTAAACGGGAATACGCACATCATCAACGATGAGCTCTCCTTCCGTCGCTGTCACAGATTTTTCATACCGACGAAAAATCGTATCGTATTTGAGCAAATGTGCCAATGTTTTGGTATCTGTGAGGTCGTTAATGGCAACAACATCCACATCATCGCGCAGTGCCATGATACGAAATGCCGCACGACCAATGCGTCCAAATCCGTTAATCGCTATTTTTACTTTTTGTTTCATATTTTTATTATTATAAATTATTGACAAATATTATGTGCAATGCGAGCAAATGTTTCCGGTTGCAAGCTTGCGCCACCAACGAGCACGCCCTGCGCGCCGGAACGAACACCGACATCTACAACATTCTCCGGTGAGACACTGCCCCCATAGAGCACCGGGATCTGCGCACCGATTGTCGCGTCATGCTTCCCAACAATCTGACGGATAAAAAGAATCATCGTCTGAATATCATCGGTTGTTGGCACCTTACCGGAGCCAATGGCCCACACCGGCTCATATGCAAAAATAATTTGTTGCAATTGCTCTTTTGAAAGAGCGTTTGTCAGTGCTTCAACGCTACGACGTACACCGGCGATTTCTTCCTCGCCATGTTGCGTATAGCCGACGCAGATAATCGGTGTAAGCTGTGCACGAAGCGCCGTCTGACATTTACGAACCACGGCGTGATCACTCTCTCCCAATGCCCGACGCTCACTATGCCCGATAATGACATATTCTACACCGATGTCATCAAGGGTTTTGGGAGATGTTTCGCCTGTAAACGCACCATGAAACTCCCAAAAACAATCCTGCGCCCCCAGCGCAACCGATGAGGTTGCAAAGGCTTGTGCAAAACGCTCCATATAAACCGTCGGCGGACACACGACCAGTGTTGCGTTTGATGGAAGGTTCGCAAAAGCATCTTCTGCCTGCGCAAGATAGTCCTCACGCATGGCAAGCGTCTCCATATTCATCTTTATATTTCCGACAATCAATTTTTGTTCACTCATAACGTATAATAAATGTCATTATCTACAAAAGATGCTCGCGCAAAAATGCGGCTGCGTCCTCTGGTGCGAAGGGAACGATTTCCGTATCCGTCGCAAACTCAAATCCCGCATACACATGTGTGCGTGGAAAAACATCAAAAAAGTAACTATACTCCGGATAGACGCGACCGGTACACGGCGCACTATGCATATAAAAATTAAAATCCGGATCATGTAAGCCATCATAAAGTGTATAGAGTGCGTTTTTGAGCGCGTCTGCGAGTGTTATTTTTTGCGATGTTGTAATCCGTTCAAAATAGGGTTGTGTTACTTTTGGCACAATCCGCATACCAAAGGCGCGACTTGATGCAAAGGGACAATACACGACAAAGTCATCATTTTCATAAACAATCCGCACGCCTTTCTCTTGCTCGTATGTGCGCATCGTATCAAAAAGATTTCGTGCATTACGTCGGAAATATCGTTCGGTTGCAATTAACTCATGGTTGATTAAACTTGGCACAATCGGCAGTGCAAGGATTTGTGAATGTGGGTGCATCAACGACCCTCCGGCCGATGGGCCATGATTATGAAAGATGGTAATGCTACGAATGTTTTTGTGGTGCATGAGATCCAAATAACGCTCATGGTATGCATCAATGACTTCTGCAAGCTCCATAACATCTAAAAGCGCAAACGTCCGCCGTCCATCGCGCGTTACCAAAACCTCATGCACGCCCGTTGCCGTAAACGCCGGAAACGGTCCGTCGGACACATCCAAAATCTCGTGATCAGCAACAACGGCCGGATATTTATTTGGGAAAACCCTCGTCGTCCATTCTCCGTGGTCATCACGATAAATAAGCGTGTCGGGCTCTTGTCCGGACGCATCGGGATCTGCAAAAACATCCTGCTGTTCGTCATAGACGTCTTCTTGTACTTCCGGCACAAAATCATGTGGTCGCTTTCCACGCGCCTTGGCAATGATCACCCACTCATCACGCAATAAATCATAGCGCATTTCTGACTCCCCCTCATGAATATTTTTATATGCAAAGTCCTCCTCCATATTTTTACTATTATTTTTTAATACGATATGCCCCTGTCAATAAGCGCCACCGCGTCTTAAAAAGATCAACAATGACCTGCAAAAACCCATTCGGTCCGGTCAATCCAACGGTTGATCCTTCCTCGTTGAGCCATCGCACCGGCATTTGGACAACGTTATAACCCAATTTTTTGGCAAGGATAATAAGTTCAAAATCAAAACCAAATCGGTCCACCACCATTCGCGATGCTACATCATGCGCGACATGAGAACGCATCACCTTAAAACCACACTGCGTGTCTGGAAATGCCCACAGCCCCAAAACAATACGAATCAGCCAATTCCCCGCCGTGCCCATAAGCTCACGATAGCGTGGCTGATGCACTTGGATGAATGCCCCGGGGATATCGCGCGAACCAACAACGAGATCCGCTCCCTGCTCTAAAAGCGCAAGCGCTTTATCAATGTGTGTAATGGATGTCGACCCATCGGCATCAAGGAAAGCGCAATAGTCCCCCTCTGCGGCAAGAAGTCCCTGTCGCACGACATAGCCCTTGCCGTGATTTTCTGGATTATCTATAACGCGCAAATGCTCAATCTGATCACTGTATGAACGTGCAATTTCTGCTGTATTGTCTGGTGAACCATCCACGACAACAAGAACCTCATACGGCATGTGCATGGCGTCAAGGTGCCGTTTGATTTCCATTAAATTTTTACCAATCCGTTTGCCTTCTTTGTATGCCGGTATAATAACGGACAACATTTTATCATGCATAAACACTTCCACATTGCTGTGGTTTTTCTTTTTATATTTCTTCTTTTATTATACTACAAAAACGATTCTTTTGCATACGTCATGGCGCCTCTGTGTCCGACCATCTACACAAGCTATTGTCTTCGCATTTTCCTATCGAGAAATTCTTGCAAGATCACGCGTGCCGACTCTACGTCATCATGCTGTGCAAGATGTTTTTTGCCTGCAGATTTGAGGTTTTCATGGGCCTGATGCGTGCTAAACATCTCCGGAACAAAGAGAACCTTTTTGTCCAGTGATTGTTCTATGCTTTTTGCGAATGCTTTAATCGCCTCCGCGTTATCGTGATGCCCCGTGTGCTCTGAAAGCCCGATGACAAACGTATCAGTGTCATATTCTTGCGCAAGCAGATCAAGCGCTTCCATGGTACCGGTGCCATTTTCAATGACCGCAAAGCCAAACGCCTGCCCCGTTTCATCATCACCAAAGGCAACGCCTATTTTTCGCTCTCCCCAATCAAGTCCGATATAGTATTTCATAGAGTATTATGTCCGCGTCAAAATTTCAGCGCCGTCGCGTGTGATGAGGACGGTGTTTTCCCAATGCGCACTCAAGCGCCGATCCGGCGTCACATACGTCCATCCATCATCACCCAGTACAGCGCCATCACTGCCACAATTGACCATCGGTTCCAGGGCTACCGTCATGCCGGCATGAAACGTAAAATTATCAAATTCCGCTGAAATATAATTTGGAATTTGTGGTGGCATATGCAAAGCCGTGCCAATGCCGTGTCCGATAAGACTTTTCACAACGCTATAGCCCTGTCCTTGCGCATAGTTTTGTACAGCGCCCGCATAATCATTAAGCGTTGCGCCATCGTGTAGTTGTGCAAACCCTTTTTCAAAAGCCTTTTTTGTATGAGCACGCAACTGTACCGCTTCCTCACCGGCATTGCCCACGGCAAATGTCCGCGCCATGTCTGCATGATAGTTTTTATAAATAAGACCGATATCAATTTTTACCAGATCACCATCTTGTATTTTATAATCATTGGGAATACCATGAACAATTCCTTCATTCACGCTAAAACAAAGCGTCCCGGGAAAGGGCGTGTCGCCACCGGCCGTATACCCTTTAAACGATGGAACACATCCTCGTTTGCGAATCTCCGCCTCGGCAAAGGCATCGATATCCAAACCCGTTGTCCCGGGAGAAACCATCGGCGCAAGCGCATCGACGACCTGTGCAAGCATCCGACATCCATCACGCATGATCGCAATTTCCTCTGGTGTTTTGATAAGCATCTTTGTATTCATACACCCTATCATAACACACATTTACGCAATGCGTGCTTGTCTTTGTTTTTTATCGTGCTATTCTTGCACGTCAACAAGTGTTGCAATATATGCCAAGCGATTTTTTGCCGTATATTTCGGTGTACACGTATACAGTGTTAATTGCGGATGCTCTGTTTGTTGGAGCAGGCTTGTCTGCGTTGGTGGGACAACTTCTCGCTTATCTACACGATACACGTATTTTTTGCCTGCATAAAAAACCTCTATCGTATCTCCAATGCGCAATTTATCAAGATCAATCAATGCGCGAAAATAGGGATTATCTCCCGGATACCAGCGATGCCCCGAAAGCACAACGTTACCACGTTCCGTATTTGGATATGCCGTATTGATATGGTGTCCCACGCCCTGCGCCAAACTTTTGAGCGACACGCCATTGACAATCGGCACATCAATATTGAGCGCATCGGTATTGATGACCAAACGGAAATTTTCAAGATCCGGTCGTTGCACTGTCGTCTGTCCGCCATTATCCCATAAGATATCATCATCAATGTCATATTCCTGCGCGCCTCCAATAGCAATCTCTTCACCAATTGCTATGCGATGATCGCCAACATTTTCCGGTGATTGCACATTATGCTCTGACTGCTGTTCTGCTTTGTGTAAAAATGGAAGAGAAAAACTTTTTTGTTGCCACAGACGCCATAAAAAAATGCCTCCTCCTACAACAATACTACAGACGATGAGTGTTATCCCTATAAAAAGAACGGTCTTATGTCCTGTGCGCAGTGATGCTTTTTTTTGCGTTATCACTTCCTGTTCTTGTTTTTTGCCTACGTGCGGTTGTGTGCCCTTTGTTTTAGTATGCTTTTTTCCAGCCTGACTTCTGGATTCTAATTGCTCTACACTATACTGATTGTGTGTGTGCTGACGTCTATCAATCCGCTCTCTTCTACGTGCCGTTGTATTTCTTGCATGTAACTGATTTTGTGCTTTTTGTTGTAGATGATGACTTTTATAAAAAACGGCCCCATCTTCTCGTGACTCTTGCACGTGATGTGTTCGATGTGATGGAGCATCTCCATGCTTGGCAAACTTTCGCAAATCAACAACACGATGACGCTGTTGCGTATGAGGTGATTTTTGATTAAAAACAAT
>CAZMCZ010000056.1:0-5849 GCA_964565145.1 uncultured Pseudobdellovibrionaceae bacterium
TTGACGCACACGTAAGAGATTATGTATTTTATTTGTAGATGTGTGAGCGTTGTTCTGTTAAATATATAAAATTTTTATTATGACTATATTTAGTAAAGTGTTATTGCTATTTATTGGTATTATTTTTTTCCTGGTTGTTGTCATACTCTTTCCGCTTATCATCTTTTTTACTCCCGTTATTATTTTGGTTCTTTTTTTTGTATATTTTAAAACGATAAAACCCTATCAAAACGCAAAAAAGTATGGCAAGCACATTTCTGTGAAAGTGGAAAAAATTGATTGTTCACATCATATAAAAGAACCGCCACAGTATATAAGAAAAGCCATATGGGCACTTCCGTTCATCATGGGAAGTATCGCGTATATCATTTTATCCGCACCAGCGCTCACAGCAACAAAAAGAGCGGGCATCGCTTTTTTTATTGTTGTTGTGAGCGTCTTTGTGACTATAAAGATTTCTTTTTTTGATTTAAAAAAAGAACAGAAGAAATTAAAAAGATCACAAAGGTATGCGTGTAAACTTCACGTAAAGCATAACGGAACATTATATTTCTCAGACACTATTGCCGGGAAATATCTTGTGCATATAAAGGCGGGGGATACTGTCGATGCATGGTATGTGGATGATCATACACTCTACCTTATGCATCGTGGAAAGGTTTTGTTGAGTGGATTGTTGAAAAGCAAACATCCTTCGCTCTGAGCAACTGCTCTGAGAAAAAAATCTTTGAAGCAAGAGATTTGGAGCGTTGGCTTTTTGTCCTATCAGGTATTGACAAACATCGCAACACATGCTATACTGGACGAAGTAGATTTTTTGGTTCGGTTCGTTTGTGTGAGTACATCAGAAGATATTTCTTCTATCGACATGATGACTTTTTTGCAAAAAGTTCCCTCAAAAAAACTGCGTCGTAATTAATCGTAATGTAAACGCATGGCAAAGAAATTATTTGTCGGTAACCTTAGCTGGGGCATTGATAGTGCCGCACTTGAGGAAGCATTTGCACAATTTGGTGCAATCGACGAAGCGATCGTTATCACAGAACGTGATTCTGGACGATCCAAAGGTTTTGGATTCGTTTCATTTGCAGATGATGCTGCAGCAGACGCTGCAATCGCTGAAATGGACGGAAAAGAGCTTGACGGACGTGAGATTAACGTTAGTGAAGCACGACCAATGGAACCACGTTCCTAGAAAGAACGTCTTTTACAAAAGCAGTCCCCAGGGGCTGTTTTTGTTTTGTCTAAAGTATAGTATAATAGCAGTAAACGCATAGAAACGCTTTTATGATTGCACAATTTTTTTCTTATCCCTTTTTGGAGAACGTCTTTTATCACAACACGCTTGCGACGTATATTGATGCCGTGCTTGTTTTTTGTCTTGTGGTTTTTGTGAGTGCGTTTGTGACACGTTTGGTGTTGTATCGTTTGCGAAAAATTGCGGCGCAGTCACATACTGACATTGACGATGTGGTCTTGCTTCTTTTGGAGCGTGGACGTCTTTCGCTTTATATTGCACTTGGTCTTTATGTCGCATCACATATCCTGACGCTCAATGTCTTTGTAGAGCGGAGCATCTTTAGTTTTTTGGTTATGGTGTTTGTGTGGTATCTTACGACGGTTTTGCAAGACGTTGTGGATTTTTTCATTCACAAAAAGTTTAACATTCGTCAACATAATCCGCACCTTGAGGCGGCGATGGAGCTTTTTACCATTTTGATCAAATTTGGATTATGGGCGCTTGCGATATTGTTGATTTTGAGCAATCTTGGCGTCAATATCATCTCTTTGCTTGCCGGCGTCGGTATTGGCGGTATTGCAATTGCGTTTGCAGTTAAGGGGATATTGGAGGATCTTTTTAGCAGTTTTTCACTTTACTTGGATAAGCCCTTTACGATTGGTGATCTGATTGATGTGGACGGCGATAAGGGCATTGTGCAACGCATCGGCATCAAAACAACACGACTCAGATCTCTCGCCACCGGCGAAGAAATCGTTTATGCAAACAGTGATCTCACAAAGAAAAAAATTCATAATTTTCGTCGGATGGCAGAGCGCCGTGTGAGTTTTAAAATCGGCATCGTCTACGAAACATCAACTGACAAACTCAAGAAGATTCCACATATTCTTGAAGAAATTATTTCTTCGCAAACGCATGCACATTTTAATCGTGCGCACATGCGGTCTTTTGATGATAGCGCCATTGTTTTTTCCATTCTCTATCATGTTGATACGCGTGACTACGATGTGTATTTGCGTACGCATGAGGACATTCTTTTTGCACTGCGGGACGCTTTTGGAGCGGAAGGAATCACTTTTGCATATCCGACACAGACGATTTATCTTGCACAATCATAATCTATGTCACAGACAATTCTCATTCTTGGAAGCAAAGGCATGCTGGGGCAGGCATTGGTAGAAGTCTATGCCACAGGGAGCGAAAACGTCATCGCATGGGATCGTGATGATCTTGATGTTACGGATTTTACATTACTCAAAGAACGCATCAATGACCTTTGGCCGGATGTCATCTATAACACGGTTGCCTATAATGCCGTTGATGCCTGTGAAAACGATGATGATGAATATGCAATAGCGCATGCACTCAATGTCGCCTTGCCACAGCATCTTGCAAAAATCGCCAAACAACTCAATGCGACAATGGTGCATTATTCTACGGACTATGTCTTTGATGGCAAGCAACCGGTTTATGATAATGATTCCGGGCGTGCGCCGGGATGTTGTGGGGGTCATTGTCCGGGGTGTATGTATATGGGTGATCCATCGCAAATGGATTATTTTGAATATCAGGAAGGCGACAAGACGCATCCGCTCTCGCGCTATGGACGCTCAAAACGTGATGGTGAAAGAGCACTCACTAAGGAAGCCGGTTCATCATACTATATCATTCGTTTGTCAAAACTCTTTGGTAAACCGGCGACTTCTCGTGCAGGGAAGATGGCGTTTTTTGATATCATGCTGACAAAAGGCAAAGAAGCACAGCGCAGTGGTGAAACAGTGAACGTCGTGGATGCAGAGGTGAGTAAGTTTACCTATGCGCCGGATCTTGCCGCTGAGAGCAAGAAAATTGTGGAAGAGCAGTGTGCAAGTGGTATTTATCATGTCGCCAACGAGGGCGCTTGTACGTGGTATGACGGCGTGCAAGAACTCTATAACATAGCGGGACTTTCTGATGTCGCTATCACGCCGGTTTCGCCACAAACATTTCCTCGTCCCGCACAGCGCCCGCGCTCCAGCGTGCTCAAAACCACAAAGCGCGAGCCGTTGCGACACTATACGGATGCTTTGCGCGAGTATTTGGCAGATTAGATGGCTATGAAACATATAAAAATTGACTTAGAGCATTATAGCAAGGATGACGTAGAGGCCGTAGCCAAGGAACTACTTGCACAAAAAGTCGTCGTCTTGCCGACAGATACGATTTATGGATTAAGTGCAATCGTAACGAGCAAAAAAGCGATCAAAAAGATTTTTGCAATCAAAAAGCGAACTGCCAAACAGAGGAAGCATCTTGTTCTCCTTGTGAAAAGTTTTTGTATGGTGCGACGCTATTGCTATCTATCCAAAAAACAGTACGACTATATCAAAAAGCATTGGATGCACGGGCGACGTGCGCTAAGCGTTATTTTGCGGGGGAGGAGAGATTATTTCCGGGATAAAAAGATTGATGTGTTTGCACTTATTGGCGATGATGATGCGCTCGCAGTGCGACGGCCAAACAATAATTTTTTGTTGGATGTTTTGAAAATTGTTGATGAGCCGATTGTTTCTACAAGTTTGAATATTACGGGAAAGGTGGATGTGAAAAACCTCAAAAACATAGAGAATGATTTCAAAGGGGCAAAGCCGGATGTCGTGGTTGATGCCGGCATCTTACCAAAGAAAAAACCCTCCCGACTGGAAGACGTGAGGGATATGAAAAAGATCAAGGTTTACAGGGCATAAATTACAGTAGCACTGAATGATATTGTCTATAACTATTTTTCGAAGGCGGGGAGACACAATGATCTCCCCGATATGAAAAAATGATTAGTGCTTGGATTTTTTTAAATATCTTTGGTGTGCAAGATTTCTCCTGTGTATAAGGTCTTCAAGATATCGGTCTTTTTCTTTGTCAGTCATTTCAAGCATTGCAAGGACGTCCATCTCCAGTGATTGGTGAAATTCATTTTTGTGGATATAAAGACGATTCCACCAAAGTAAAATATGTTTGTTCCAAATGCGTCTCTTGAGTTTTCTTCCCAGAAATTTAATATTTATCCAAAAAGAACGAAATGTAGAACGAACTTCGTGTAATTTCATGGCAGTCTCTCCTCTGTGAGTGTTATTTCCAATAATATTACAGTATCATCGTACCTTATTTTTATTTAGATGGCAAGAAAGAAGAGAAGCGAGATCGTCAGAATTCGTTGATATAAGTGCTTTTGTGAGTGATAGGAAGCATTATTTCAGCTAGCGTTTTTTATATTCGATTGGGAAAATTTTTCAAAATAAATTGTTCAAAATTTTCAGTTTCCTTATTTGGGCGATTGGAATATTCTTGATATAGTTCAAAGATTAAATCCCGCAATGGATTTTTTTTAAATTTTTCAAAATATTCCTGAGATTTCTTTTTGAAATCATCAAGCGTTTTTATTTCAAGTTGCTCACATCTTGCTTTTAGGCTTTCTTTTTCCAGTAAATAATTTTGAAATTGCTTTTCGGTTGTTCGTGAAATCATTGTTGCAAAATCTTCATATGTTTGCAATGTCTCTCCTTGTTTAAAAACATTAGTATATGTTCTTATAAATTCTTCGCAGAGTAAGCTGAAATAGTCATCACCATAATCTTGTTTTAAACCTTTATTAGCGAGCTGGGAAATTTTTTCTTTTTGCTCATTGGTTAACTGTTGTGATAATTTTTCAACAATTGGATTGATAATACAGTGAGAAAATTCATGGTCTTGATTGTCAATATTATCAATATGTGAAAGGATTATCCACTCTTGAGGAGAAACAAAAAATGAACAGCCGGAATTTTTCTTGTAAAGCGGATCAGTTGGGATAAATTGTACTTTTGTAATTGGAGTTGTCTTAGAATCCGGTTTAAAAAATTCGATAAGCGATGCAATCCTTTTTCTGGTTTCTCCCATCATTTTTAATCGCTCGTTTTTGTCGTGTTCAATTTCATTAGTAAACTTTTCTGCCAATGGGGAAGCGGAAAATGTTTGGTCAAAACGTTCCAAAAGAGTTAAGACTTTTTGATGAACGTCTAGCGGATTTTCTACGTGTGGCTTGTCTTTTTTTATCATTGCCAAAACATTTTCTAATCTTTCCGGATGCTGGTACGTAAGAGCAAGATTGTATAAGGTTTCTTCATCGATGTCCGTATTGCGAAATTCTTTCAAGGTTTCCAAAATTTCCGGATCTATTGGATGATTCACAAAATATTCAGTTGTTTCTTGTGCCAAAGGTGTTTTGCTTTCTCCCCATTTAGGATTTTCCGCTTTAAGCAATAAAGCAAAAAGTTGTGTGCCTTTTTCTTCTTGCACGACAATTTCCGGTATCTTCATTATTTCAAAAGAGTGTGCCGGTCTCTCTTCATCCTGTTGTGGATTTTCAAAATTCATAATTTTTTGTAGATAAAGGATGTTTTACGTGAATAATTTTTTGTGAGAATAGAAAAGAATTTAATTTATTTTACATAATGTGCGTGATATTAAGGTTTATCTGAAGTGATGTGCGGTAGGGAGGTTAATTGAGAAGCACGGTTATTTTCCATATTTCTCAATCAAAAAACCCAATGTGGAGCCAAGGAGTAAGGTCATGATTACAATGGGGAGCAGTGAT
>CAZMCZ010000057.1:0-3945 GCA_964565145.1 uncultured Pseudobdellovibrionaceae bacterium
GTCGGCGCATTAATGGCGAGACTGTCCCCACTAAGGGTGATGCCATTACCTGTTGTAAGGTTGGTGTCATCACTGATGTCAATAGTACCAAGAGTAAGGACCTGTCCGACAAGTGTGAGGTAATCTAGTGCTCCCGAAAGTGTGAGAGGGTCATGCAGTTCAGAGTCACGTGCGATAGAAGACGCCAAAGAAAGACTGTCTCCCGTAAGAATTACTTCACTGTCTCCTGCGAGATTGGTGTTGTCACTGATATCAATGGTGTCATTGTTCGTAAAGACGTTCGTGACATCCGTGAGGATACTTTCTAATTTTGCTTCGGTGTCAATATCCGCAAGAGCAACGAGTCCGGCATTATCAAGTTCTGAGAGGTCAAAATTGTAGACCGTGCCCGCTTCTGTAAAGGACAAGATGTTTGTCGCCGGTGTATAACTTGAAGCAGTCACCGTTTCATTGGTTGTGCTTGCATCTGCATCATCGACAAGCGAAGAGAGATCAACGGTATTTGGTGCAACGCCATCATTGTCAAGTGAAAGGTTGAGTGTCGTGCCCGTAAGTGATAGCATGTCGACAAATTGATCATCGGTATCCACGGCCGCGGCGGCGCAAACCCACGTTGCGCCATTGTACTGCGCAACTTCCCCCACGCCACAACTAAGACTTGCAAGCGTATCGGTATTGTCAAGGAGTGGCGCAAGAGAGACGCTTGTTGCTCCACCGGCATCCACAATCGTAAGCGTACTCCCCACGAGGTTTGCTGATGTAATTAACTCATTTGTTGTGGAGCCATCTACCTCTGCCGTAAGAAAACCGTTATTGCTCACAAAGGCATCGACTTCCGCCTCCGAAAGATGTGTGTCGGTATCCGTGTCCAAACTTGCCAAGTCAATGCTGACACCGGTTCCATTTTCAATATCGATAGAAAGAGTCGTCCCCGATAGCGTTGCTCCCGTTAAATTTTGGTCATCCGTATTTGCGGAAGCGGAAACACTGCCACAATGCCAGCGCTGTGCAAAATCATCCCAAATCAACGCCTCGCCATCATTACGACATGCAAGTGCACCATCACTTTTGATATCGGTTGTTTTTTTGTCAATGGCTGCAAAAACAGCTTTGATCGGAGCAACGCACTCCCACTGCATTGTACGGCGTTGCCACTGCAAAAGGTTGCCGTCTTTTTTGCACATGAGGAAACCATCCTCTTCGCGTACAGAATCACGATCATAATGAAACGGCATCGCTGTCGTGGTGCCGGCGGGGATGTAAACATTTTGCACCTCGCGCAAAACAACCGGCGTATCTGGCACCTGTTGCTTTTTCTCTGTTTGTGTCGTGCCATCATGTTTTGCTTCATCAGGATGTGTAGCATCTTCTTGTTGCGTGATATTCTGTGTCGGAGTGACACTCGTTTGTGTCATGCCAGATTCGTGACAATCAGCAAAAAAACAATACACCTCCAAAGACAGCCGATCAATAAAGTCAAGATTTTGCGCATGCGTCACTGCCGGATACACCAGAAGCATCAGTAGCACAAAACGTTTTGTAAGAAAAAAGCGTTTCATAATCACTCTTGCGTGTTATCAGAATAAAAAAGACGCACCTGAGTCTCATCAAGTCCCGTATCTTTGTGAATCTTATAACCAATCATATACAACAAAACAAAAACGATTATAAAAACCACGATGCCACCGATAAAAAATGCCCTACGCATGATAATGCTAACTAATCATTTATGTCTCTTATTATACCATAAAAAACACATTCCTCTACAACGTTTTTAACCAGAAAGCTCTACAAAAAGCCAAAAAGTTGACAACCATGTTATGACTGGGCGTCTGTTGCATTTTCTGATAGCACCTTTGTGCCAAAAAGTAGTCGTTTCACGCCCCCACCAATGATGTTAATCAACAAGCCAAAAAGCACAAGCCCCGTAAAACGCAAAGCGATAACAACAAATTCACCAAAAACCGTATCCGGCACGGCCTGTGGCGTCCCTCCCAAAAGGACTTTTGCGCTCCAAATCATTGCCAACGGAATATTGGCAAAAACGGAGCGATATCCTTCGAGAAACCACATCAGTGACCCACCGATTGTTATGGCAGACAAGAGTGTCATGAAGTAAATTTGTGTCGTTAATGTAAAAAACGACGCCAATCCATGTGTCGCCTGATCATCATGATGTCGCTTGAGACGAGCAACCTTGGCAAGTCGTACCATACGCAAAAAACGCACAATCCGCAAAATCCGCGCGCTTTTGAGAAATGTAAAATTCCCAAAGCCCAAAAGCGTTGGCAAAATCGCCACCAAATCAATAATACCAAAAAAACTCGTCATGTACTTCCATGCAACATCTGCGGCGATAATCCGTCCAATGTATTCCAAAAGAAAGAAAAAAACCGTTCCGTATTCTATCACCAAAAAAACCAACCGGTATTGCTCTAAACGATCAACCGTTTCCAAAACAATGCCCAGGATGGAAAGAATTGTCAAAAACGCCAAAAAATCGTTGACCCGGACATACGCGGGTGACGACGTGTCATAAAAAATTTTGTGAAGTGTTTTCTGCATGGTACATTATTACTTAAAGCAATCCATCAAAAGCACTGAGGTATTTCTTCATCATGATCGGAATGGCAATCACCGCAATAATAAGTGGCAAGACAAACGTCACCAATGTCGCGATAAAACTCCACATAAAAAACTGCTTGATGCGCTTGAGGTCGTGCGCCATCTTTTCTATTTTTTCATCAATGTGCGCGAGGCGCTTTTCTAATTCATCTACGGTCATATCATTATATAAAATATTTTCTATGAATAATAGCGTGCCTTCATATCCTCAAAAGATTTTGCAACAATCTCTGACGCATGTCCCGCAGAACCAAAGGCCTTGTAGCGTTCCTCACAAAGAGCTTGCATGGCATCGCGTGCCGCCCCAAGGTATTTCCGCGGATCAAACTGCTCCGGATGTTCTTTGAGAAACTTGCGAATTGCCCCCGTGGATGCCATACGCAAATCCGTATCAATGTTTACCTTGCGTACACCATGTTTAATGCCTTCTTGAATTTCTTCAATGGGCACACCATAGGTCTGTGGCATCGCACCACCATAGTCATTGATTATCGCAAGCCAATCTTGCGGTACAGACGACGAACCATGCATCACCAGATGCGTTTCCGGTAGTACTGCATGAATTTCTTTGAGCCGATCAATACGCAAGACGCTTTCCGTAGGGGGCTTCGTAAACTTATACGCACCGTGCGACGTCCCAATAGCGATGGCAAGCGCATCCACATTTGTTTGTGCGACAAAGTCCTTTGCTTGCTCCGGATCAGTGAGAAGCATATCCTCACGCAACGCACCTTCTGCGCTGACACCATCTTCTTTACCGGCTTCCAATGTTTCCAACGAACCGAGCACGCCCAATTCCGCTTCCACGCTTACACCACGTTCATGTGCATATGCTACGACGTCACGCGTTACGCTGATATTGTAGTCATAGGTTGATGGCGTTTTGTGATCTGGCATAAGAGAACCATCCATCATCACAGATGAAAATCCCAAGTCAATTGCGCTTTTGCACATCTCCGGCGAGAGCCCGTGGTCTTGATGCATACAGACGGGAATCTGTGGATACTGCTCTATCGCGGCACGCATCAAATTGCGCAAAAACAGATTGCCGGCATACTTCCGCGCACCGGACGATGCTTGCATAATGACCGGACTATTGGTCGCATCGGCGGCGCGCATAATGGCCTGCACTTGCTCAAGGTTATTTACATTAAATGCCGGCACGGCATACTCATGCTCTGCGGCATGGTCTAATAATTGTCGCAGTGTAATCAACGCCATAAAAGAATGCTTAGATCTATAATACTTCTTCTATCATAACACATTCTCTTTTTTCAAAAAACACACAACAAAAGTCATACCGTCTTTATCATAATGCCT
>CAZMCZ010000057.1:4045-5806 GCA_964565145.1 uncultured Pseudobdellovibrionaceae bacterium
GGCTCCGGATGTGCCACCAGAGACTGCTCCTGTTGTGCAACGTCCAAGAGCACACGCTCAACATGATCAAGGTCGCTATCATACGCAACCGTCAGAGAAATCGTAATGCGATATTGATTCTTTGGTCCACCGGACTCGTTGACGATTGTTGCATTACCCATGATGGCGTTGGGGATGGTAATCTCAACATCACCACGCGTCATAATGCGTGTACTGCGAATTCCGACATGGACAACTTTGCCACGCTCACCGGAATCCAAAACGATATAGTCTCCCACTTTATACGGCATGTCCGTCAAGATAAAAATCCCGGCAAAAAAATTAGCAAGCGTATCCTTGGCGGCAAAACCCACAGCAATCCCCACAATGCCCGCACTGGCAAACCATGCCGTCATATTGATGCCCAACAGTGTAAATGCGAGATAAATCGCAAAAGCGACAACGATGATGACAAAGAGATTTTGAAAAAGCGGAACCGTCGGTGGTGTTATCATTGACACTTTTGGGTTATTGCCCAAAGCGCGAAAAATAATCGGACCGGCAACAACAAAGAACTTCGTCCACAAAAGCAACAAAATGATTTTAAGAAGTGTCAGCACCATCGCTTCTGTGGAGGGTGGGAAACTGGCAACCAAAATAATCAACGCCGCGCCGGAAAAAACCACACTATAAAATAATGGCCCTTGAAGCGCAATAAGCAATTGATCGTCCAACATTGTTTTTGTATGTCTGGTCAGGCGCCGTAGTCCCCCGATAATCACACGCTCAACAATCTTTGCCGCAACAAGTGTCACGACAACAGCGATAATAAACTGTTGCCAATCTTCTAGACTTTTCAAATACCAGTAAAATGTTGCCATAATGTTATGTCAGTTCTTATTACTCCTATTGTAGCACAAGACATCTCCGTACAAAAAACACCGCCCAAACAGCCCTTACGCAGACGCCATGCTTTCCTGTGCAAAACTTACACAATCGGCAATCCGGCGGCCTCCCACAACATCATACCGCCGTCAACATTGACGCCGTGCACACCGCGCTTTGCAAGCTCACGCACCACCAATGCCGAACGCCCACCGGAACGGCAGACAAAATACACCCGGTCATGACCTTTCAATGCATCAACACTGGCACCAAGCTCTCCCATGGGGATGTTTTTTGCTTCTGCGATATGTCCGGCAGTATATTCATATGGCTCTCGCACATCAATAAGCGCAACATCGGGACGTTGTTGCAAAAGCGCAGAAAGTTCTTGTACGGTTATTTCATCCATAAGTTTTATCTCATACGATCTTTTATATCATTCACAACACATAAAAAAATTATACACTACTATTTTAGCGTTGCAAAATAATCATCTAACGTTTCTGCTCGGCGAATCATTTTGAATGTTCCATCAGGTTGTAAGAGAAATTCTGCGTGACGCAACATTCCGTTATAATTGAAACCCATTGCATATCCATGCGCACCCGTATCATGAATCACCACAATATCGCCTCGTTCTATCGTTGCCGGCAATAATCGATCAATGGCAAATTTATCATTATTTTCGCACAGCGAACCGGTAACATCAACACTCTGCAAATCCGTTTCCTTTTCCTTTCCCAAGATTGTAATGTGGTGATACGCGCCATACAGTGCCGGACGCATGAGATCAGCCATACAGGCATCCAATCCGATATACTGTTTATACGTATTTTTCACGTGACGCACTTTTGTAACCAAATACCCATACGGACCGGTAATCATTCTCCCCATTTC
>CAZMCZ010000058.1:0-5782 GCA_964565145.1 uncultured Pseudobdellovibrionaceae bacterium
CTACACCATACTATGGCGGTCTTCTTTTTGGGATTGTTGTTTTTATCGGATTTGGTCTCTTTCACCTTGCACTCTTTGAAACCGTTGATAAGCATCTCTCAATGCGCACACGGCCAAAAACGTTGTGCGCGTTGTAAAGGTTCTCAAACCACAACAATAGTTTTATGTGCTACCGCTTCACAAACGGCGTTGTTTTCCATGCATGATTTTGACGACACAACATCGTGGACTGATCAAGTTCCTTATCTACGATTTTCTCAACAACCTTTTCCATGCGCATGCCTTGCGACCCTTTTGCCAAAATCACATCCCCCGCTTTCATTAAATCAGCGACAACGCGTCCCGCACTCTCCGGATCATTGCAGAGAAAAAGATTTTTGTTAAGCACATAACCGGCCTCTTCAAGGAGATTTCTGTGTTCATGATAGGACTTTCCAACGAGAATAACGCTGTCAATGTTCTTTTTTATAATTTCTTTGATTATGCGTTGATGTGCTTCTTGCTCTAGCGGACCAAGCTCCAACATATCGCCAAAAACGACAATTTTGCGACGCGCCGTCATTACTGCAAGCGTTTCTAAAGAAGCGATTGTTGCCTGTGGCGATGCATTGTAGGTGTCGTCAATAATCACGGTGTTTTTTTGTCCTTTGAGATATCGCATCCGCCCCACAGGTGGCACATACGCCTCAAGGCGTTTTGCGATATCAATCACATTTACCTTGTGCAATACACCAACGGCCATTGCCGCAAGGATGGCATAAGCATGATGTTTCGCCAAGACGTGTGGCAGGCGAATGGGAATACTTTTTCCGGCATAGTTTACTTTAAACGTTAGCCCATACAATTTGTCATCTTTATACTGCACACGAATACCCGACGCAAAAAAATCCGCGTCTTCTTTGATGCCAAAGGTGTGTAGTGGAGCATTTATGCTCTTTGCTATACGCATAACGTTTTTATCATCGGCGTTTAATACGGCACCGACAATGCCATCGTCTCGCACGTTGATTGCGCGTGCCAAGGCGGCCTTTTCCTCTCTAATCGCATTTAAATCATCAAAAAACTCTTGATGCACGGCAGAAATGCTCGTCATCACAACGACTTGTGGACGTGCAATGGCAATCAATACATCCATATCTCCGGGACGATCAACACCATATTCCAGTACAAGAATATCTGGATAATGCCTTGTAAAAACACTGCGCAAAAACCGCCACAAAACAGATAACCATTTCCCGATGGATTTGCCCGGCGCATCCGCTCCCAAAATCGTCAGTGGCAGACCGATTTCATTGTTGTAATTTTTTTGCGTTTGTCGCACAGAAAAAGATTCTCTAAGCACATATGCAATGGCGTCTTTTGTGGAGGTTTTTCCGATGGATCCCGTAATACCGATAATGTGTGGTTTGTGCGCCCACAAGACAACGCGCGCAAAAAGTGCCAGCACGCTCTGTGCTATTTTTTGTTGGATGGTTATGTCGTTTCGCTTTGTCATAATGTTAGTTTTGTTCTGTCGGTGGAATGTTATAATAATCAAAAAGGAATTGTGCAATCCGTCCAAACGTTGGCGCCGCGCTCGTTGCCGACCATTTGACAGCACGCGGATTATCATATTTGACCAAGATGACGAACTGCGGATCATCCAATGGACCATAGCCGACAAAGGTCGCGTTTTTTCGATCAGTTGCATACTTGCCCGTCTCCGGATCCACCACTTGCGCCGTCCCCGTCTTACCTCCGACACGATAGCCGGGAACCGTGGCCAGTTTTGCGTGTCCGCCCGTGACGACTTTTTCCAGCATTGTGCTTATTTGCTTACTCACATCATCACTCACAACACGGTGAATCACTTGCGGTTCGTATATTTTTTCCTCTCCGTTTGCGTCAATACTCTTTGCAACAATCTGCGGTGCATAGAGTGTACCACCATTTGCAAACGTAGCATAGGCCATCACAAGCTGTATTGGCGTAACCGTAATTCCCTGCCCAAATGACGCTGTATAAAATTCAATGCTTTTTTTGATGTTTTCTAAGTTTTGAATATTTCCACGAGCTTCTGCCGGTAACGAAATCCCCGTTTTTTTACCAAAGCCAAAACGTTCCGTATACTCTTTAAACTTTTTATTTCCAAGGAGTTTCTCAACATGAATGACGCCGGTATTGATAGATTCTTCAAGCACTTGTGTCATCGTCTGCAGTCCATAAACTTTTTCTTCTGCGTTTTTTATGTGGTAGCCACCAATAGCAACGCTCCCCGTATCGACATAGGTGCTCTGTGGTGTGATTTTTCCTTGATCCAGCCCCATGGCAATGGTAAAGGTCTTAAAAACCGACCCCGGTTCGTATGCGTCACTGACAAGCGTATTGCGAAAGACGTGACCATCTTTTTCACTTCCATAGTGATTGGGTGAAAACGTCGGCACCAGTGCCATTGCAATAATAGCTCCGGTCTTTGGATTAACGACGATAGCGCTTCCCGCCTCTGCATCATATTTTTTGACATCTTCTGTAAGGATTTTTTCTATTGCTTCTTGGACATTGTAATCAATGGTCAACACAAAACTCGTTCCGTCATGCTCGGGAGCGACAATGTGTTTTCCAATGCCAAGCCATCCGCCACGTGCATTTGTCTCCCGTTTTACAAAACCGCTTGATCCGCGCAGACGCTCTTCAAAAAACGCCTCAATCCCATAACGTCCCTTAACCTCTTCACCGTCAGAGCCCACAAAACCCAGCACATGCGCACCAAGAGTATCTGCGGGATAAAAACGTCCAAATTCCGGCAAAAAGTATAATCCGGGAATGGTTTTCTCCTTCAAACGGTCCCGTTCTTCCTGTGTGATTTTATGTTTTAGAACTTCATAGGCATCGTGACGCTTTGCAAGCTTTTTCTGAAGAATGTTCTGATCCACATCAAACAATGTGTGTAGTTGTGCGATAACATCTTCTTGTTGCTCTTGTGGCACATCACGAGGAGAGATATACGCAAGATAGTACTGACGATTAACGGCGGCGGGATAGAGCGAATCGTTGTTGGCAAAAAAGATTGTTCCGCGTTTTGCGTGGAGTGTCTGTGTTTGCGCATGTTGCGTCGTCGCTTGATCGCTATAGCGCTCATAGGAAAGCACTTGCAAGCTCCAAAGCCGTATCACGATGATGGCAAAAAGAACGACAAAGATGCCAAGAAGTCCTCGTAGTCGCCAGGTATGTTGTGGCACGTGTGTATGTGCATGGGAAGAATCGTGTCGACCGATGAGGTTCATAGCTTTTACTCTTGGTTGAAATAAGCAAAGCGCGCATGTGTCGTGGTGATATAACGTTGTTGTGATGCACGCGTTAATTGCTGTTCTTTAATCGTTTCTGTAAGCGCATCATCTGTTCGCAAACGTGCTAATGCGATGTTTAGCTCAACATGTTCTTGCTCTAATGCTGTGATGTTTTTTTCTAACGCCGTGAGTTGTGCGCCATGGACGATGCTTGTGTTTGTGATATAGAGATATAATCCACCAAGCAAAATAACACTCACCACAAAAAGCGTTGATGTAAAACTAAATCCCTGCAAAAAAAGCCCGGTATTTTGCCGTGTGGTTATCCTTTTTTGGCGTGTATATGAAATGTAATAATTGTTTTTTGGCATGCTTTTTACAGCGTGCCCCCCTGTGATATATGAAAAATCATATATCGCACTTTTTATTTTGTGATTTATCTTGTTTTATATTTTCTCAATAATTCGTAGACGCGCACTTCGCGCACGTGGATTTTGTGCCACTTCTTCTGCTGACGGCGTGATGCCTTTGTGATGGACGATGCGCACGCTCGGTGTCGCTTTACACGTACACACGGGCGCACTCTCAGGACACTGACACGTTCGTGCCATCATGCGAAAAGTATTTTTGACAATACGATCCTCGCCAGAGTGAAAGCTCACAACGCTCATAAATCCACCACGTCGCAAGAGCGCTACGGCATCCTCAAGAAATGTTTCTAAGTGTCCATACTCATCATTGACTGCGATGCGCAGTGCTTGAAAGGTTTTTGTCGCCGGGTGAATTTTTTTGCCACGATAAGCTTTGGCAAGCGCATGTGCAACAATCTGAGACAATTCCCCTGTCGTCTCAAGCGGTCGTGCACCGATAATGGCGTCAGCCACTTTTCGTGCATGCTGTTGTTCACCATACAGACGTAAAACCCGCATCAATTCTTCTCGCGAAGCATGATTAACCAATTCTTGCGCAGACACACCTTCTGTGCTATTCATCCGCATATCAATCGGACCATCAGAGAGAAAGCTGAATCCCCTCTCAGCTCTTTCTAGCTGGTCCGATGATATACCGAGATCTGCGACAATTGCATCGACATCTCTGATGCCGTGCTCTTGGCATATTGTACGAATCTGAGAATAATTTTTATGAACAAGTGTGATGTCATCTGCAAGATCCGGAAACGACTTTTCAAAACGCATAATCGCATCCTGATCTTGGTCAATGGCAATCACACGCCCGCCCGGCATTACAGCATCATGCAGTGCGCGCGTGTAACTCCCACCACCCAATGTGGCATCAATAACACTCATTCCTTTTTGTAAATGTAATGCATCAATCGCTTCCTTCATCATCACCGGCACGTGCACTGACTGTTCTTTGTTATTCATACGTTGGGCTAAAACACACCAAGCTTTCCAAGTTCCTCTGCGAGTGCATCCGTGTTCTTTTCTGCGTTCTTTTTATAACGAGCCCACTTCTTTTCATCCCAGACCTCCAAGCGATTATAGAGTCCCGCCACGACGACGTCTTTGGTCAGGCCGGCGTAATCCTTGAGGTATTCCGGTACCAAGACACGCCCCTGTGCATCAATCGTCGTATCTGTTGCTCCGGCAAGCATCAAACGCACAAATGATCGTGTATGCGATTCTCCAATCGGCATCGATCCCAGACGTTCGGCAAGTTCTTCCCATGTTTTCATCGGATAGACAAAAAGACACTGGTCAAGTCCTCGTGTAATCACGACCGTTTTGCCAAGCGCTTTACGAAATTTCTTCGGTAGCGCCATGCGCTTTTTGCTATCAACGCTATGATTGTATTCTCCGATAAACATGAGAATCCTATAAACAAATGAAAGCGAAGTGATAAAAGTATGAAGGAACATATGAACCATTTATGAAATTCCCCACTTTTCACCACTCATTGGTTCTTGATGACATTTTACCCCACCTTTTCCATTCATGCAAGAGAGACCTGTGGATAACTCTCCAGAAAAAATGCGCCAAAAACATTTGTATCATAAAATACGCTCCCGCTACGATCAAAACATTCTATGAAATAAGATACCTAATAAGTTATTAAAAAAAATAATACGCGATCACTGTTTTGTATGACACGATCACAACAACAAAAAAACCGCCATAGTGCTCTATGGCGGTGTTATGTTTTGTGGAATTGACGAATCTCTGCTTTATGATCTGTGGGATAGAGAGAAATCCCCAAATTTTTGCAGAGATACTCAATCAATTCTTCATGATTGATGTCCTCATAAAAATACGGCGTTTGGATGCCGTAATACTTCCCCCGGAGCACAAATCCCGGTATTATTTTCCACTGATCGTCAAACGTCGCACCAATGCGACGGTCTTCGATGGGAAGCGGCGTACGCAAACACAGCAAATCACGAGTCTTATTATATAGTTTCTGCTCGCGAAAAAACACGTGAGCACATTGCCGTGGTCCGAATGGACGTTGTATAATACTTAGCATATTCAATGCCAGCAATACGTCCTCCCCTCTGT
>CAZMCZ010000059.1:0-5750 GCA_964565145.1 uncultured Pseudobdellovibrionaceae bacterium
AGATCACGTATTTTTCACAAGAAGAACTCCGCACTATCCTTGAAAAACTCAAATTCTAAAGAAACTCTTTTCTCTCTACATTCTTTATCACGGATGGGGGGTTATGCGTCGGTTTCTTTTTGTTGTTTGGCGTATTTTCGGATGGCGCTTTTTGCGTGAGAAGTCTTGACAAAGGTGAGCCAATCAGGATTTGGACCCGGACGATTCTTGTCGGTGACGATTTCAATGACTTGTCCGTTTTTTACAGAAGTATCCAGAGAAATCATTTTGCCATCAATTTGTGCGCCCATGGCCATATTGCCGATGTCGGTATGGATTGCATAGGCAAAGTCAACGACGCTTGCACCCTCGGGGAGTTCGATGATGTCGCCTTTTGGTGTAAAGGCAAAGATATGATTTTTCAAAAAGTCAACTTTGAGTCCTTCGAGAAACTCATCGGGGTTATTGCCGAGGTCTTTTTGCCACTGGCGCAACTGTCGTGCCCAGGCGACTTCTTTTTTTTCTACTTTTTTTGTTTTACGTGGATTGAGGTATTGCTTCCAGTTGTTTTTTTTCTTTTCTTCGTAGAGCCAGTGCGCGGCAATTCCCAGTTCCGCTTCATCGTGCATCTGCTGTGTGCGAATTTGAATCTCGAGGATTTTGCCATCGGGACCAAAGACCGTTGTGTGCAGTGATTGATAGCCGTTTGGCTTGGGAAGGGAAATATAATCTTTGATTCGTCCAATCATCGGATGATATTTATTGTGGACGATGCCCAGTGCCTCATAGCATGCGGCGACATCCGGGACGATAAGACGCACGGCAACGATATCAAAGATGCGGGCAATGTCACCATGGTGCTTTTGCAGTTTGAGGTAGAGACTGTGAAGTGTTTTGGCGCGTCCATGGATTTCCAGTATGCGAATTTTCTTTTCTTTGAGCTCATGGGAAAGTTCCTTGATGGCAATCTGGACGTATTTTTCTTTTTCTTTGATGACGTTTCGTGCGATTTGTTGTGTTTTTTTGTATTCTTTGGGGAGAAGATATTGGAAGCTCAGTTCTGCAAGCTCTGTTTTAATCTCACCAATGCCGAGGCGATTGGCAATCGGAACAAAAATTTCCATTGTTTCGTTAGCGATGCGTTTTTGTTTAGACACGCGGAGGTGCTCGAGGGTGCGCATGTTGTGAAGGCGATCTGCAAGTTTGATGATGACGGTGCGAATATCTTCGCCCATTGCCAGGAACATGCGACGCCAGTTTTCAAGCTTGATATCGTCGGCATCACTGCGAAGTTTGATTTTGCCAAGTTTTGTAATACCTTCAATCATGTAGGCAATATCGTGTCCGAATTGTTTTTCTATATCATCCAGGGTGACGTCGGTGTCTTCCGGGACATCGTGTAAGAGCCCTCCGGCGACGGTGCGCGCGTCCATGCCAATGCTTGCGAGAATCTGTGCTGTCGCTAAGGGATGCTGGATGTAAGGGGTGCCACTTGCACGTGTCTGTCCTGCGTGCGCACGCTGCGCCACCTCAAAAGCATCGCGCAAGAGTTTCTTGCTCTTACCGCTTGGCGAAACGGGAAAGGCATCAATGACATCGGTGAGCGTGAGTGTCTTTGTCGTTGGTGGTACAAGCATAGTATTGTTTTTTACTACTCCTATCATAGCACACAATAAAGTACGATCACCACCTTTGCAAAGGAGGTGTTCTATGCTATACTCTGTGCCATATGAAACAACACCAATCATCCTTTTGGCAGACATTGCAGAAGCCGTTTTTTGCTTTGGCGCCAATGTACGATGTGACGGATGCCGCTTTTCGTCGCATCATCGCAAAAGAGAGCGCACCGGACGTTCTGTTTACGGAGTTTGTTAATGTTGATGGACTTTGTCATCCCGTTGGTCGTGATAAAATGATGCCACATCTTTACAGAGATGACTCAGAAGGGCCGGTTGTTGCACAAATTTGGGGCAAAGAGCCAAAAAATTATGAAAAAGCGGCGGCATTGTGTGTGCAGTTGGGTTTTGCCGGTGTTGATATCAATATGGGTTGTCCGGAGAAGTCTGCAGAAAAGCAAAATGCGTGCGCACGACTCATCACCATGCCGGAGCGTGCAACTGAGATTATTATGGCGACAAAGAGTGGTGCGGGTGATGCCATTCCCGTGAGCGTGAAGACACGGATCGGGTATCATAGAGAGCAGATTGATACGTGGATCGGATTTCTCTTGCAACAGGATATTGCAGCGCTCAGCGTGCATTTGCGGACACGTGATGAGATGAGCAAGGTGCCGGCACGCTGGGAGTGGATGCGTCGCATTGTCGCGATGGCAGAGGGCACGGGCATAACAATCATTGGTAACGGTGATGTAAAAAACCTGGATGAAGCACGGCGCAGGGCAGAGGAAACGGGGTGTGATGGCGTTATGCTTGGGCGCGCGGTTTTTGGAAATCCGTGGCTTTTTCGTGAGGATGGGTTCGTGCCGGACGTTGCGACGAAGCTTCGTGTGATGGTGGAGCACACCGAGCTTTTTGAAGAGCTCTTTGCAGGCGTGAAAAACTTTGCCATAATGAAGAAGCACTATAAGGCCTATGCAAGTGGATTTGCCGGTGCGGCGGGATTGCGCGAAAAACTCATGGCGGCGCATAGCGCCCAAGAAGTGCGCACCATTGTTGATAAATTTTTAATGAGATAAAAAGATATGAAGATTTTTTTTAAAGCGTTAATCTATACCATACTCTTTGCCATTATTCTTGCAACGATGTGGAAGTTTCTCCTTGGAGAATCATTAATGACAAGTTTGAACTTATGAAAATAGCGATGCTTCTCTCCGGTGGCGTGGATAGCTCTGTTGCACTGGCATTGCTCAAAGAACAGGGACATGATGTCACGGCGTATTATATGAAAATTTGGCTTGAGGATGAGATGGCGTATCTTGGCTCGTGTCCATGGGAAGAAGACCTGTCGTATGCGCGTCGGGTGTGTGCTCAGCTGGATGTGCCACTGCGTGTTGTTCCACTGCAAAAGGAGTATCATCGGCGTGTCGTGCACTACACGATTGATGCTGTCAAAAAAGGTCTCACGCCAAACCCTGACATCCACTGTAATGCAGAGATTAAGTTTGGTGCTTTTATAGATCGTTATGGTGGAGACTATGACACCATTGCAACGGGACACTATGCGCAAGTGCATCGTGAAGAGGGCGGATGTGTGACGCTTGTTCGTGCGCCAGACCCGATCAAAGATCAGACATACTTTCTCGCACTGCTTACACAAGAGCAATTACACAAGGCGATGTTTCCGATTGGGCACCTGGAGAAAAAGGCCGTTCGAGAAATGGCAGAAAAATTTCAATTACCAACAGCACGGCGAAAGGACTCGCAGGGGATTTGTTTTTTGGGTAAAATTTCTTTTCGTGACTTTTTGGTGCATCACCTTGGGATACAGGAGGGTGTTTTCATAGAAAAGGAAACAGGGAAGGAGCTGGGCGTCCATGATGGTGCGTATCTCTATACCATTGGGCAACGTCGCGGTATAAATCTCGGTGGCGGTCCGTGGTATGTTTGTGATAAAGACATTGCACAGAACATCGTTTATATCACGCATCGTTATGGTGGTGATGATCAACGTCATGATCGTTTTGATGTTGCCGATATTAATTGGATTTGTGATGCACCAAAAAAACACACACTTTCAGTGAAATTGCGACATGGTCCGCAGATGTATCAATGTTCTATTGTGCTCAAAAAGACGGACGTCCATCGCGCAAACGTGACACTTGATGGGAAAGACTATGCCATTACGCCCGGGCAGTACGCGGTATTTTATGATGGACAGAGATGTCTTGGCGGTGGTGTGATTTGTTAGAAGTGTTTTGTTGTGACTTTTGTGCTATACTGAAGTTATGAAACTTCCCGTACCATTTATCAGCGGTGGCGAACAAGAATTACACGGCACGGCAACAGTAGAAATGGTGTTGACGTATTATGGCGTTTCGTATAAACGGGATGAGATTATCGAACGACTTGATGAAAGTCATGGTGGGACGGATATGATCAAAATCGCAGAAGTCTTGCTTTCTTATGGATTTCATACGGATTTTATGACACGTCATCCGGCGCTTTTTGGCGAGGATGATTCTGGGGCGTCAGATGAGCGCATCCGTATGATTATCAAAAATCACATTGAGTTTGCCGTTGGGCGACCGCATGATCAAATTTTCCTGAAACATCTTTTGACATATCTTGATCATGGTGGGTGTATTCATCCGGCGATACCGGATTTTTTGAGTGTGAAACATGAACTAGACCGTCATCGTCCGGTGATTGCGCTTTTTGCGACAGATTACGATGTCGGTGGACGTTCCAACTTGCAGTGTCATCCGATTGTGATTACGGGATATTCGGCAAAATATATTTTCCTCAATGATCCACTGCACAAAAAGCGAAAAATCCTGAAAGAGTGGTTTTTTAACGGGATTTATGCCAGCGCACATGAAATGCTTGATTATGGAAGCATGCTTCTTATCTCACCGCAAAAACAGCATAGCGCTTAGCATCTTTTTTGTCTTTAGTCGCGTCCAATACCAAGAAACTTCAAAAGATTGATAAAAATCATGATAAAGTTGACGTACATCAAGAGCGCACCAAGCGTCGCTTGTTTTTTGAGTGCGTCGGGGTTGTCTTTGTTTGCATGAAAAATCGCTTTGTAGACTTGATTGTCATAGACGGTGAGGCCGGCAAAGACCAGAATCGCTGCGCCACTGACAAGGGTGTCAAATAATGAATTTTGCAAAAAAATGTTGACAATACTTGAAACAAAAACACCAAGCATCCCTATGAATAGAAATGTTCTCCAGCCGGAAAGATCTTTTTTGGTGGTATAGCCGATCAGCGCCAATACGCCAAAGAGTCCTGCAGAGATTAAAAACACACCGATAACGCTAACGAAGGTAAAGCTATAAAAAATCCATGCAAGCGTGATGCCGTTGAGTGCCGCATAGAGGATAAACAGAAGGCGTGAGAGATGGGCGGGCAGTTTGTTGATGAGAAATTGCACACCCAAGAGAATGGCAAGCTCAATGCCGGCAATACCATAAAAGAGGATGGGATTTGTGAGAATGGTTTTGCCAAGTGATGTCGCAATGGTGATATAAGAAAAGAGGGCGCTTACAAGGAGCCCCAAAAACATCCATGCATAGATGCGTGCAAAGAACATGCTCAGTGTGGTGGTCGTCGTTTGTGCAAAGGTCTCTGTGTGTGATTGCATATAAATTCTTTATAATTCATTATATAATAAGTATAGCATATTTTTCTTACCATGATGCCGGTGCATGGTTTTGTCATGTGTGATGAAATAATCAGAGAGAAGTATGTTACAATAAGCACAAAATGACACGAGAATGCCCCTGCAAAAAGCAGAGTGCATCATGTGCGTTTTATGTCGTATTGATATCGTTTCTATGATAAACCCCATTGCATTTTCTCTCGGACCGTTGGCAATTCACTGGTATAGCGTGATGTGGATTGTTGCTTTTGGCTGTGTCTATGGCTTGCTTCTGTGGCGCGTGCACCACCGGGAAGGTCCTCTTTCTCTGCGTAAAGAACAGCTTGCCGATCTTTTGTTTTATAGTCTTGTGGGCGCGCTTGTGGGCGGACGTATGGGCTATGTGCTTTTTTATAACCTTGGTTATTATGGATTGCATCCATTGTCGATCATCTCTCCTTATGATTTTTCTTCCGGTGTGTGGACGGGCATTTACGGCATGAGTT
>CAZMCZ010000060.1:0-5583 GCA_964565145.1 uncultured Pseudobdellovibrionaceae bacterium
AAAATGCTACTGCGTGAAATCCTCATCTGTCATCTTTGATGCTTTTAAATGAGGCGTTACGAATTTCATTTTTTTTCTTAATGTGGCGCCAAGACGACGTGGATTAACGTCAAGAAGATGTAAAACATTAGCAACGTCTTCAGAAGTGAGATGCCCCTCTGACACTTCCCCCTCAAGGAGTGTTTCTACTTTTGCAAGATCATATTTCTCTGTTTTGAAAACAGTTGCAACGTCCTCTATCGATGTAAAGGGTTTATCGTATTTCATCAATGTTGCAATGTCTCTTTCAGAAAGTTCATTCTCATGCTCTTTTTTATAGCGCTCAATGAGCGTAAAGTTATTCCGTGACGCTATTAAATAATAATAATTATCCATGAAGGGTTTACTATTCTGATCAAGTGACCCCATGGAATCAATGTACGAAGCCAATAAGACAAAATCCTGCTCATCTTGAGAAAAGCCCGTGTCTACAAAATGTTTTTTATATGTTTTTGGATTAATTTTTGAGAATTGATAGGCAACCTCATGTTCTTTGATTGCATTCACAATCACGGGAGAAATGTCTTCTTCTTTCAACATGTTTGCAGCCTTATTACCATGTTGTCCCATGGCGCCCTCCGATCTATGAAAATATGAGATAGAAATAATCGGTCGTCCTTGAAACATTTTTCCCGTAGCATCTGCATACTCCTGCCATTGCTCCCACGTGATATCAATGCTTTGTTTATCACCCTCACATTTCAAAGTGAGGCAATCAGGTTTTGCAAGGTCGTGAAAAAAAGTATAGTCAATCAAATCTTGGTTTAAAGACTTCCCACCTTCTGTCACTGCCAATCTTTGAAATTTTTCCTGTAAATACGTTGGCAATTTTTCGTGAAAGTGTCCATTTGCTACGTCATGTAACGTCTTCAAAATGAGCTCCAGATGCGCGCGCATTTGTGGGCCTTCATTATGGTATTTCCCCCGTTGTGGTGTTGCAAAAGATTTTTCAATTTGTTCGGCAAGGTGCGGATACCGCTCCACCACAGACTCAAACGCTTCATCAAAAGTGCGTTCTTTCCGTTGCTCTTGTGCAGGTGTCTGCATTTCCATAGATGTTTTCATCTATCTATCATAGCACACTTTCTTAAATATTCTAATGCGATAATAAATACTTATTGCTTAATGTGCCCGCCGATAAAGCACCGCGCTTGCGGTGTTGACGCGCGTCTGAAATAACGGCTCCCTGTACGCGCCGATAAAAACATCCAAATGATCCAAACAAAAGCACCTCGCGCAGAGAGGTGCTTAATCGCCATCACAAAGGAAGACAGCAATCTATTATTCCGTTTGCTTATTGATATAGTCAGAAATCATAACGCTAACGAGTGAAGCGATGACTTGCTCTATTGTTTGCGCATTGGTCAACTGATCAAGGGGAAGGTAAACTTTTGCTTTCTGGAATTCTTCTGTAATGATATTTGGCGTCTGTACCTTGCCATCTTTGCCGATGCCCGGAAGCACACCACTACTGGTCGCCATGAGAATCTTATTTTCTTTCTCGCGTTGCACAAGTGCATCATACTGCTCACGCGCTTTGATTGCTTCCCCCATAGGATTTGCACCCAAAACCGCCTCAAAGCAAGAAAAGTAATCCGGCGTTTCTTCTTGAATAAGAATGCCGTAGTCATCAAATGCGCAAAAGTCTGCCACGCGATCAATGCCGGAAGATCCGCGACTGCCATCTGCACCAAGCTCTTTGGTGACTGCATCGGAAAGAATGTCATAATACGTCTTATTGATACCGCTACCACGTTTACCTGCTTGGGCACTGCTGATTTCATAATTCCCCGTCGTGCGCCCACGCAATGAATCCATGTTAAAGTTATTGATGACAATTTCTCGAGAAGCCTCTTCAATGCTCGTGTGGAGATAATCATCAAAATCTTCAATCACCCGTGGTGAATCACCCGTATTAAGCGCCTTCTCCAATTGCTTCACGGCTTGCTTGATCGCTTCCTTTTGTAATTGTGCTTGAATGAGATTTTGAATGCGTTCGTATGCCCATACGATAAAATCATTTGCGGCAAGATCTGGTAATATTGTCCAACACCCCGCCTTTGTCGTTTGTGGATACGAGGCAAAAAGCATAACCACCAAAAGAAATGATGCGATACGACTTTTTTTAAAAAATACGTGTTTCATAAGATATGCTTAATTAACATTTTGTTGATTGTCTCCAATGCCGTATTTCTCTACAATACTGCTAGAATCTTTCAACAACACATCCGCATCACGAAGAAATTTCTCTAACTGTATGAGACCATAGATAATGGCAAAGGGATCGTCCTTTTTCTTGTAATTTTCAGATTCATAAATGCGTTGTGCTCGTGCAATCAATTGCAAAAACTTCTTGTGCAGTGGCACCAACTCTTCCGGCACGGTCAGCGCAGTCATCTCCTCACGCGTATCCATGATATTTTTTGCAAATTCTTCCACGGGAGAGAGTGCTTTTTCATTGATAAGACCGTCCTCGCTCGGCGTATATACCACAGAAGCATCTTGCAAAAGGTTATTGAGGAAAGCAAGCACATCCTCATCACTGCCAAGGAGTTCCGGCACATGTGTCCCAAAGATAAAGTTCACGGCAGTGCTATACTCCAGCGCATCGTTTTTGATTGCTTCTTCGCGCTCCTTTTTGGATAGTTTGGGATAAGACTGGTCTTTGATTTTGATCGATGCTTCGTCAATTTCCGGCAAGTCATCTTCTTGGGGTGTATTATCCTCTACGACAGAGGACAGCGTGTCACGCAATTCATCCAACTCCAATCCCCCACGCCCCTCTTCTTGATAATCTGCAAGACGATTTACGAGCTCCTGTGTCATCGCCTGTGTGAGGTTTTCTTGTGAAACCGACTGAACGTGCTTTATTTTCTTTTCTTCTTTAGGTTCAACGATGCGATCCCCCGGTGCCGGCACGGTGGGATTGTATCCGCTCTCCACTTCGACGCTATCGCGATAACCATCACCATCGGTGTCCGGATTGTTGGGATCTGTGCCAAAGGCTTTTTCTTCGCTATCACTAAGCCCATCGCCATCACTATCCACAAAAATTGACTGCCCCCATGTGTGGTGTGTAAATAACACCGCCAAAAGAAGCAGAGCCACAAAGACACCCACGCGACGCACACGAATTATTTGTTGTGATAATTGTTTCATAGAATCATTTTGTATTTGTTTTTATTATAGCACAAAAAAAACAACGTAAACTGTGTATAACATCAACACGCCATAAAAAAGACTTTGCCACAAAACAGCAAGCCGAGCATGCCGACGGGCAGAAGAAACAATGTCGGGGAAAAAGAACGGCACAAGCGCAAGGAGTGCAAGAATGGAAACAAAACCATTGGGCACAACGCGCAAAGCCACGCCGGCCAAAACCGTGCCTCCTGCGAGCGAAGCAAACAGAAGCGAAGAGGTGATGCGTCGCCCACACCACACAAAAAGAACGCCCCACAACGCATAAAGCGCCACAAGCCACGGAAAACCAACGGTCGAATGCTCCCCGTCAAATAAAACATAAAGCGCAAGCGCACTAAGCAGTACGCTTATCATCCCCACGATGAGCGTCTGATAGCGACGCACAAGAGTGATAAGGATCCACACAAACAAATGCGCGCAAACAAAGAGAAAAACGATTTTGTAACTCACAAGGGACATCGCAATCACGGACGCAAAAACAAAAAGCATCGTGGCAGAGCGCACAGACTTGCTCTTTGTAGACATCCCCCAAAGCACCAAAAACAAAAAAAGAAAAAACAAAACGAGCACCGCTGTCACAGCATTAAAAAAGGGATGCCCCACGATTTGATCGCCACGCAATGCAATAGCACCAAAGAGAACCATACCAAAAAGCACCGGCAACAAAACGATACGTTTTTGCCACAGGGCGCGTAAGCGTTTCGCCAAAAACGTCGTACCGGATTCTTGCACCATAAGAATCACAACAACAAGCGAGCTGATGAGGACATAAAACATACTCATCTTGATCATTAGAGCAACACGCAGTCCAAGCATCGTCCCAAAGATCGTATGTGGCGTCAGCGTCAGCGACGCGATGTCGGCGATGGTGATGGAAGACGGATGTGCTCCATAAAAAACACCCTCATAAAAATACGTAAGAAATGACGGGAACGCACTAAAGAAAAAGAAAATGCTATAGACAAAAACAACAGCCAAAAGGCCACGTACCACGCTCTTTCGCACATAGTAAACGTATAGACCACTTAATAATGATGCCAAAATAAGGACGATGCGTGTGCCGACATAAACAATTGCCGGTGGCAGATGGCCAAAGACGCTTATATATTGCAACCATAGTTGTTGCGTCGTACTCAACAAATAAAAACTCCAATACGTCTCTCCACCCGTGAGCATCATATCAATGATTACAGGAAGAGGGAGAATGCTTGTCCCAAGCACAACAAGTGGCAAAAGCGTGTGTGGTTTTTTCCGCGTCATCTTTGCCAGCAAGGCCCAAAGAGCCAACACGATAACAAGAAAGAGGAGAAAGTCCTGCAGAGAAAAATAATAAAACATTTTGACATCGGGCATGACAAAATCTATAGAAACAAGCGTCAAAAAAATACGCAATGCAAGTGCCACCAAAAGAAAAAAGAGCAGGACAACGGCCATTCCGTATCGTTGGCGCTTACGCTCGATAAAGGTCTCCCACCGCCGATACCACCGCGCCAATGCTTGTGGGAACCTCTTCCAAAAACCCTTCAATGTTTGCAGATATTGTTGCATCATACTCTTATAAAAAATTGGTACAAAACCGGATAACAAAGACTCGCTTCTCACAACGTTTACTATTTTAACATAGAATTCTTTTTTGCTTAAATATCTGCAAAATACTGAACAATTTTTCTCACGCTATGTTCTGGCACGTTCGCGCGCTCTGAAAGTCCTCTTTGCTTTATTACATGAAACGTTGGCTCTTTAGTGTTTTAATCAATCTATACAATTGACATCATAATACTATAATAATATACCCCTATTATCTTTAGTATACCCGCATTTATATCTCAAAGAGGATACTTTGATCTACCAAAGAGAACATTAACGATGTTTGTATAAAAAATGCCATACCACAAAAAATGAAAGTGATGACATAGTTATCCTTCTTTCTAAGCATCAAAAAGGCCTACTCCTTGAGCAAAAAGACTGCATGCGATGAAAGCTTTATGAAAGTGTTACAATTCTCTACGCCATAATGAGAAATGAGAAAAATATCACAAAAGAATGAAAAAACAACGCTTGTACGTTGATTGAGAGATAGATATGCCTGTCCTACATGACTATAGTGGGTAGGATCCAGAAAAACACTTATAACACTATAAATCTTATCCTTTGTCAAGTCCCCCTGTTTATTGAGCCACCACCGGCCCCAACAATGCCCCTCCCATACAAAATAGCCCACTCTCCCCCATCACCGCATCAAAAAGATTTCCACAACAGCATCGCCATCCAATGTCGCATAATGTTAATAAAAAGTATGATATCATCATACTTTTTTATCGTTCTCCC
The DNA here is from genome assembly GCA_964565145.1 of uncultured Pseudobdellovibrionaceae bacterium. Taxonomy (GTDB): domain Bacteria; phylum Patescibacteriota; class Minisyncoccia; order Moranbacterales; genus JALWEZ01. The sequence goes on from CAZMCZ010000060.1 coordinate 5,569, forward strand.
CACAAAACGAAACCC
>CAZMCZ010000061.1:0-5506 GCA_964565145.1 uncultured Pseudobdellovibrionaceae bacterium
CTTTTGCAAAGAGCAAGGAGCAATCTAGCATCGGCATCGCTTAGCGCCAATAAGAATATTAGGGATATTGAGCGTAAGCGTGAAAGAAGACAAGCGAAAATAGCAGCTATCGCAGCTGCATCATCGTATGCTTCAGATTCCAGTAACGACGACGATTTCGACGACGACGATTTCGACGGCTTCGGTAGTAGCTCCGGTGGAGGCTTCGGTGGTTTCGGTGGTGGAGGCTTCGGCGGTGGAGGAGCTGGCGGTAGTTGGTAGGTTGCTATGCTAAATTCATTGGCGGTAAGGATATTCTTACCGCCTTTTTTTATTTTTTCTATACACTTATCCACACCCCACCTCTTGACAAAAAATATATAGTGTGTATAATACACAATATAGAGATGGAGTACATTATACAACAGGGAAGAGAAAAACATTCTTCACAATAAAGCGCAAAGGATATTAGACTACAAATAGAGCCTTTCGTCGCTACAAGAAGATGTATGGCAACATGATGGTTGCCCTCTCTTTTTCCCTTAGTATAGTGTATGAAGTACACTAATGTGTAGAATGGTCTCTTGTACCTTACAACCTTGTGAAACACGACACACTTTTTGAACAGGGTTCTGGTAACTCTGCGAGGAAGGCTCTTTTTTGGGATCTCTTTTTCAATTATTGCGTTAGTCGTGTTTCACAATGATTGTAAAGAAATGATATCCCAAAAAGAAGCCTTGCTCTATCAAAGAGTGGGGCTTCTTATTTTTATATCAACAATGAGGAATGAGCCATGAAACAACAAGAAGTCAAAAAGGTGATTTGCGATGATCGCGGATGTCGTGTCGTGCAACAACAACCCATTCGTCAACTGTATCAATTGCCGGATGGCAGTCTGGGTGATCGTGCCGATGTGAGCGCTTATGATCGCAAATAGCGCTTCTATGGGAGAGATGCCTCTGCAATGTCAGAAGGCATCTCTTCCAAGATATTTTCACATGAGGGGTATTTTTATGAAGATGGTTCGCAGGAATACCTCTCAGTTGAAATGACTGAGAAAAGAGCTCATTAACAACTTATATATGAGGATGTAAATCATGAAAACACTCAAAGCTCATTTGTTAATCATTGATCCACAGAATGATTTCATGGATCAACCTGATGCAGCGCTTCCGGTGGATGGTGCTGTGGAGGATATGAAACGTGTTGCCACGATGCTTGAGCGCGTTGGTGGCAAACTGGAAGATGTGCATGTGACGTTGGACAGTCACCATACGATTGATGTGGCGCATCCCGGTATGTGGCGTGATGTGGATAACAACAATCCGGCACCATTTACGATTATCACGCCAGATGATATTGAAAACCGTATCTGGATGCCGCGTGATGAAGGTTTGCGTGCACGCATGCTTGCGTATGCGAATGCGCTTGCCAATGGTGGGAAGTATCCACTCATGATCTGGCCGGAACACTGTAAAATCGGTACGCCTGGACACAACGTACAGGAGAATCTGATGGAGGCATTGGAGCGCTGGGAGCGAAAAGCCTTTGCAAATGTGGACTTTGTGACGAAAGGCGCAAATCCATTTACGGAGCACTACGGTGCTCTTATGGCAGAAGTGCCAGATCCCAATGATCCTTCAACCGGTTTGAATGCGTCATTTTTGGAGATGCTTGCACAGGCGGATATTGTCGCTGTGGCCGGTGAAGCGTTAAGCCACTGTGTGAAATCCACCGTTGATCAGATTGCTGAGAATATCGGTGAGGAACACATCAAAAAGTTTCACATCTTAACAGATGCTAGTTCACCGGTTGCCCAGGTGGGAGATGGCCCAGATTTTCCAGGGATTGCCGATGCATGGCTTAAGGACATGGAATCTGCCGGTATGGTGTTGACAACGACTGAAGAATTTTTGTCGTAATCATCACAACAGACGTCATGCGCTCTGTAGGCTAGAGCGTGTGACACAATTCATATTTTTGGAGGTGTATTATGCCAAAGTTAGATGTCGTTAATGATATGGAACAACGTGCAATCGGTGGAGGGCAATTTACCTTTAGCGCGGCACGCATTGATGGACTTGGAGCGTCAGAATATACGCTTGTTACAATTGCTGTAGATGTGACCGGTTCGGTATATAATTTTGCCGATGATTTGCGTGCATCGTTGATTAGTGCAATTGATGCATGTAAACGTTCTGCTAGAGCTGACAATCTATTGGTCCGCGTTGTGCAATTTTCGACGGATGTTGGCGGTGTAAGTGAAATTCACGGATTTAAAGAACTTGGAGAAGTCGATACGAATGATTATCCATTTTTTAACCCGGGTGGAATGACACCGCTTTATGATGCTACTTATAGCAGCATTGGTGCGATGCTGGATTATGGTGCTGATCTGATGAAGCAGGATTATCTTGCCAATGGTATTGTTTTTATCATTACCGATGGCTATGATAATGCATCAACAACCGGTCCGCAGATGATTCGTGATGTGCTGGAAGGTGCTCAGAGAGAAGAAAAGTTGAAATCTCTCGTTTCCGTTCTTATTGGCATTAACGTTGATGACTACAGAGGTGTTCTGGAATCGTTTCAGAAAGACGCCGGTATTAATCAATATATTGATGCAGGTGAGGCAACAAAAAATCAATTGGCAAAACTTGCGCAGTTTGTGAGTCAGTCAATTAGTTCGCAGTCACAAGCACTTGGTCCCGGTGGTCCAAGTCAAAACATTTCTGCCACGATATAGGTGGTGGGAACAACTGGTGGCAGAGCAATGTTTCTGCCACCTTTTTTATGAGGAGGTGTATGATGCATTTTTCTGTAGATATAGCATCGTTTATTGGTGCTGCGCATGTTAGAAATGGTATGGTAAATCAAGATTATGCCTATGGTAAAGTCATTGATAAAGAATACGGAGTGGTGAGTATTTCTGATGGTTGTTCTACCGGCGGTAAGACAGATATTGGTGCGCGCGTGCAGTCACTTGCCGTGGCCCAGGCACTCAGTAGCTCTGTAGACAAAAAAGGTTTTTCACATGATATTATTGTGCATGATAGTCAGAAAATCATACGTCAAGTATCTGCTATCCTTAATCTTTCCGATGATGATTTGCTTGCAACAAGTTTATATGGAATGGCAAGTAAGAATGGTGCGCATGTTGTTGTTTGTGGCGATGGTGTTGTGGCCATGGGGTTTGTTGACGGGTCGTGGCGGTTTATCCGCGTTGAGTGGCGCACAAATATGCCATTTTATCCTATCTACAAATCATCCGGTCGCATTGATCAGTTTGTACAGGCACACGGAACAGAAGATGCTTTTGCTGTATGGCTTGAATATATAGACGTGGACGCAGATGGCTCGGTGTGTCAGTGGTGTGAGAGGCGCAGTGTTGCCGAGGGCATAGATGGTTTGGCATTTTCTTTTGTTGATGATGACTATAAGAAAGTGTATGCCATTGGTGTCTTTTCGGATGGCATTGCAGAATGTGCATCACCGATACAGAGAGTGTTATGGCATGATGTAATGCGACAAATAGTAGCATTCAAAAATACATCAGGGGTGTTCTTGGTACGACGAATGATGCGTGTTCTGCGTGATTATCGTGCACAAAATATTTATCCGCAAGATGATATCAGCGGTGCGATACTTTTGATTGATCATGATGATGAGGAGGTATCTGATGAAAATGAGTAGAGCGGTTGTATTGGAAGGACGTGGGAAGATCGTCCTTCATGCCAGTGATCATATTGCAACAGGTGGCGAAGGATCAACGTACCGTAAAGGACAGACTGTTGTAAAGATTTATACGGATCCATCTTTGATGCAAAGAGACAATATGGTTGGTAAAATTAAGCGGTTATCGCAAATTGTTTATCCGTCAATTGTTGCACCGCAAGGCATTGTCACTGAGCGTGGTAAGCCGGTTGGCTATTATATGGCATATGCGCAGGGCGAAGGATTGAGCCGTGTTTTTACAAACACTTTTTGGAAGCGAGAAGGGTTTACGAAACAACATGCCATTACGCTTGTGGAAAAGATGCGTGACACGGTGCATTATGCACATGGAGCCGGTGCTATCCTTGTTGATGCAAATGAGATGAATTGGTTGGTAACAGGACCATCGTCATCTTTGGATCCGCGTGTGATCGATGTAGATTCATGGGCGATAGAACAGTGGAGGCCCACGGTCATTATGCCATCTATTCGTGATTGGCACACAAAGGGATTTAATGAGTTGACGGACTGGTTTGCGTGGGGCATTGTGACATTTCAAATCTTTACAGGCATTCATCCATATAAAGGAACACTTGCTGGTTATAAGCGTGGTGACCTGGAAGGAAGAATGAAAGCAAATGCTTCTGTATTTATGCAGGGCGTGAAATTGAATAATGCCGTGCGTGATTTTAGCATGATTCCCGGGCCGTTGCATGACTGGTATGTTGCGTTGTTTCATACCGGTGAGCGTAGTTGTCCGCCGTCAGCGCGTGAGCGAGGCGTGGCAGTATTTTCTGCCGGACATCGCATGCGTCGCGTTTCTGGCGCCACAGGGACATTGGTCGCGGAAAAAGTATATGATCGGGAGGACGTGACACAGGTGTTTCCTTGTGGTGTGATTCGTACGCAATCCGGCAAAGTCATTGATGTGAGAACAATGCGTGAACTTATGCGGACAACGGCATTATCATGTGAAGTTATCCGTGTGAATGATGGCTGGTTGATTGCAGAGACTCACGCACAAGGACTGCAGTTTCATTTTGTGCATGAGGTCAGTCTGCATGTTGTAGATGTTTATAGTGCGGTGAGTGGTCGTGCAATGATGCGTTACGGTAACCGACTCTTTATCATCACAGATCGAGGGTTAACGGAAGTCGCTTTTCAAAATTTTGCACGACCCGTTATTGTGGCAGGAATGTCATGGCAGGTGATGGCACAATCGACAACGTGGTTTGATGGCGTTGGTGTGCAGGATGCTTTTGGCGCGACGTATGCGATCATGCCCTTTGGCGAAAAAGCATGTGCGCATGTCCGTGTACCAGAACTAGACGCCTTGCGTATCATTACAGCCTCTGCCGGAGAACGATTTGGGGTTTTTGTTGGCATCGATGCAAAAGGTTTATATCAGTGTTTCACACTAACTTTTACAAAGGGTTATAAATCATATAGTGTGCAAAAGAGTGTTGTGGACCAAGTGGATCTTAATGTGACAATTCTCCCCAAAGGCGTTACTGCGCGTATCGTGGAAGATGGAAAACTAGACATCATCGTCCCTTCGCAGAATGTTGTGAAGACTGTGGAAGATACGTTTATTCGTTCTGACATGATTCTCACACGTATGGGTGATAGCGTCTACGTTATCAAGGATGGTGCATTGTGGAGTTTGCGTATGAAGTAATAGATGTATTGCTTCTTGGCGGTAGGAAAATCTTTTCCTACCGCTTTTTATAAAAAACGGTAGGCGTTATAAGAATTTCCGAGCGCTTTTTATAAGTATTTTTTGGGATGAAAAATTTTTGAATGTTTTTTCATA
>CAZMCZ010000062.1:0-1657 GCA_964565145.1 uncultured Pseudobdellovibrionaceae bacterium
AAGCATTGTGCTGTTTTTTTGAATGTCATTTTATTAACTTATGGCAACAACATTTATAGAAAAACCCGCCATAAGCAGATATATTCTCTCCTAGTGGACCATAGCGGACTTGAACCGCTCACCTCATCCATGCCATGGATGCGCTCTACCGGATGAGCTAATGGCCCATTGATATTGGATAATAATATTTACTGTTCTCGTTTCTTCAGAGCATCTTGTACGGCGATGCGGTCATCCCACGGACGAAGCACGCCGTTTGGCCCGGCAATCGCTTGCTCTGAACCCTTGCCGGTCACAAGGAGGATGTCGCCGGGCGTCAGCATGGAAACCGCCTTGTGGATTGCCGTGGCACGATCTTCAATAATCCACAAATCGTTGTGCAAAACCTTGCCGGCATCATAGGCGCCCTCTGCGACCATCTCCATAATAGCACGCGGATCGTCATCATACGGGTCTTCGTTGGTGATGATGACACTATCTGCATGTGTCCCGGCCAACCTCCCCAATGTTGCACGACGCGCCACATCACGCCCACCGCCACAACTCCCCAGAACGTGCACAATCTTTTTTGTGTGGAGCGGTTTTATTGTATCATAAAGTTTTGCAACGGCAACCGGCTCAAACGCATAGTCCACGATAATTGTAGCACCGAGTGTGTTGGGGATTTTTTCAAGGCGCCCGGGAATGCTTGTAACAGATGCCAAGCCATGGATAATTTTTTCATGTGATAGTCCCAGTGCCATGCCGACGCAACCAGCGGCAGTAGCGTTTGTCGCCGTGAATGCTCCGAGAAGCTGTAGCTCTACAGTATGCCCATCAAATATCATGCTCATGCCCTGTGCATGTGTTTGTTGATAATGATACAAGACACATTTTTGCCGTGTGGTTGTGCTCTGATCATCATGGGTATTTTCGTCTGTGTGGCAATGCTTTTTGTCCTGTGCAAAAACAATCTTACGTGGAACTGTAAAGGCGAGAAAGTCCTTGGCGTGGTCGTCATCGCCGTTGACGATGATTGTCTTTGACAGAGCGCTGTCCTTTATGGCATCTGCTCGTGCCAGGCGCTTTCGTTTCTTGACTGCGCTTTTTGCCATGTGCGCAAAGAGCGAAAGCTTTGCCTCTTTGTACGGTGCAAAACCGCCATGTGATTCAATGTGCTCCGGATACAGCCCTGTAAAAACAAAGATGTCATAGTTGATGAACCGATGGCGAAACTGCACCGCGCCCTCGCTTGTCGTCTCCACGATTGCAACCTGCACACCGTTTGTCACCATCGTGCGCAACATTTTCTGCGTAAAAAATCGCCCGACCATTGTCATCTTTTTGTCATTGAGCCATTCATTTTTTCCATCACAAAACATCGCCGTTGACGTATAGCCGACAGTAATACCGGCATCTTTAAGCATCTGTGCAATCATATATACGACCGTTGTCTTGCCTGTGGTTCCCGTCACGCCAACCACAATCAATTTCTCACTTGGAAAACGATACACAAGCGCCGCAATGGCATTGAGTATCCAATGATAGCCCGGTTGCAACTTCTGAAAAAGTGTTGTGGGGATCCATTTCTTAATTGTCCTAAGTAGTCGCTCCATACTCCCAGTATACGCATTTTCGCCAAAATAAAAAGCCCATAAAACCTATGGGCGTAAAGATT
>CAZMCZ010000062.1:1757-5232 GCA_964565145.1 uncultured Pseudobdellovibrionaceae bacterium
TTTCTTTTTTTTATCCTTTTTCTTTATACCGCCCTTTCTGCGAAAAACATCCTCCCTTACGTTTGCGTCCCACTTATCATCTACCAATCCTTCTGCTTCCAGAAAGAGAAGATAAAACCTAAGAGGAAGTTCCCGTGGAGTTTTCTTAGTCTGTTCTTTCATTTTGTCTAAAATCTCTAGGAGCGTAAAGTACCGCTCCGTTCCCTGCTCTTTGGCAAGGGCACTTAGTGCTTCATAAACCAGTGTTTTATACCTCATCCTATAGAAAAAATAAAGAGTTGGTATTACGCCCAATAAAAATGACCCTGCCATAATGGGAGAAAGCAACAGAAAAAGACTTCCTGCAGAAATGAAAAAGACTCCCCATATATTATCGGCAAGCCATTCTGGCACTTTTATATCATACGCCCTTAATAAGATGGCGATTATGGCGCTACTTATTGCGACAACCAACGCCAGACCCTGGATAAGCCTAATATACAGCTCAACCGATGATGGAATATCCATCATGATAACCTCCTGTTTTTTAAAGAAACCTATTGCCAACAGTAGCAGTTATAGCGTTCTATGTCAATGCTGTGACGCCGAACGCTTCTGTGTGCGATGCTTTATACGGCTAAAAACGGATGTGCATTTTTGAAGTGCTCTATAGAGATAATACATCGGCGTGTTGAGGATAATGTCATAAGATCCTTGGTATGTCGTAACCGCTTCTTTTGGTGCGAAGCTTTTTTTGAAGCGCGTAATGCCTTCTTTCCCCCGATCGTGTATCTTGCTATACACGCCACCAAAGTCATAGTACCGACACCCACGGGATTTTGCACCACGGATCGCTTCCCACTGCAAAAGAAACGGTGCCATGAGATTGCGATGCGTGTCTGCCGTGGCACCGTGGAGATAGGTCGCCGTATCCTGATAAAATGTGACGATATTTCCCGCGATAAATGTGCCGGCAACCTCTGCCATATACAACGCAATACTCTTTTCATCAAGATTATCAAACATCGCGCGGTAGTGACGCTTGGCGTGAAAACGCACCCCTTTGCGTCGTGCCGTCTCTTCTACCATGGCAAAAAAGATGTTAAGCATTTGCTCAAAATCCACATCACTCTTTGTAATGTAATGCACGACAACACCTTTCTTTTTTGCAAGGCGGATATTGTAGCGTGTTTTTGACTTCATCGCTACAAGGAGAGCTTCCTCATCTTTGGTGACGTCAATGATGAAATGCTCTGCCGGTTGCATATCATGTGGTGCTTTGGTGATTTTATATTTTTTTAACTGTTGCCGTTGCTCTGTTGTTGTGATATCCATGCGCACCCAGGCACAGCGATGCTCTTTGGCCACTGCCACAAGCTCATCAGTGCAATGCATTGCTTGAGCAGATATTCGTGGCACATAGAGATAGCGCCCGATGTGTGGCACGCGGTGCAATAGCGCAAAAATCTGCACACCGCCACAAAGCATTTCCACGACGTCATTGCCTTCGGCTCGCAGTACCTGTGCCCATTGCGCCGAACGAAGCAATCCGCCTTCCGGTTGTCTTATCATTTTGCTACTCATGCTACAATACTACTATAAATTACTCTTTACGAACATATGGAAGAATTACGATTACAAAAATACCTGGCCCATGCCGGTATCGCGTCACGACGCGCCATCGAAAAAATGATTGAAGCCGGAGACATCACCGTAAATGGCAAAAAAGCAAAACTTGGCGATAAAGTCACCGGAAGCGAAAAAATTACAGTCAAAGGAAAAACGATAAAGAAGGATGCGATCAACAAAAAAAGAACACTTATCGCCTTTCACAAACCCGTTGGCGTTGAGTGCACCATGCAAAAAAGAGAAGACGCTAAAACGCTTGCGGATTATGACTTCGGTCCGGATCGCATGTATCCAATCGGGCGACTTGATAAGGCCTCGCGCGGTCTTGTCCTCATGACCAACGACGGCGACCTCGCCAACAAACTGACCCACCCGCGCTATGAACACGAAAAAGAGTACGTCGTCACTATTGACCAGCGTGTCACACCAAAGATTATCGATCATTTGAGCAAGGGCGCATTGCACATCGGTGGTAAAAACGTCCAAAAAGCGATTGTGGAAAAAAGAGGTGCAAATGTTTTTTCTATCATTCTCAAAGAAGGGCGCAACCGGCAAATTCGCAAAATGTGTGGCGCCCTCAACCTCACCGTCGTTGATCTTTTGCGCACGCGCATTGCCACCATCGTCCTCGGCGACCTCGCAGTGGGTAAGATGCGCACCATTCCTAATGATACTCTCAAGATTTAGAACACTCCCACTTCTTTGTGTCATTCCAGAAAATAATATTTGTCTTTGAATGGAGTGAAAAGTAACAAATATATTTATGTGGAATCTCTGATACTTAAATTTTTATACTAGTCCTTCTGATAAATCTTTCCACTCTCCATTCTCTTTTTCAATCAAATCTATCTTCCATGATCTGTTCCATTTCTTGAGTTGTTTTTCACGGTTGAGTGCGATCATTACATCTCCTGTTTGTTCAAAATATACTAATCGATTGAGATTGTAATATTTGCTAAAACCTTTTACAGCTTTATTTTTGTGCTCCCATATACGCTTTGTGAGATTGCCTGTTACACCAATATAAAGTGTGCCCTTTGGTTTATTAGTAATGATGTATACACAATAGTTTTTCATATTTGCAGTATCAGAAATCCCCGGATCACATTTTTTTGGAAAAATGCGTCCGATGATGACATGAAAGGAATATTATTCTTACCGCCCCAAACTTTTAAGGGCCAGTTTGATACGCTCACTCACGTCACTCACATCTTTACTCACATGAGAAAGTGCATCACGCGCCTCACCGATACTATACCCCATGGATTTAAGGGCATCCACCGCGCTACTATCGCGAAGGGCTGTTGCGGAATCTTCCGATGAAAAATCGTCAATGCGTCCTTGGAGTTCTACGATGACTTTTTCCGCCGTTTTTTTGCCGATACCGGAAACATTGGTGAGGATTGTGGTATCTTTGTTGCTGATGGCGGCGCTAATGGCTGCAACATCTGCAATGGAGAGGATGTTGAGCGCTGCCTTCGGTCCGATGCCGGAAACCGATGTTAACAAAAGAAACATCGCGCGTTCCTGTTTCTGCGCAAAGGCATAAAGCGTCATCTCCTGTTCGCGCACATGTGTATAGATATAGTACTCTGCATCACTTCCAATTGTTGCGGCAGCGACGGTATGATCACTTGCAAGGACGCCATAGCCCACGCCATGCACATTCAATGTGATAAGGTTGTCTTCTTTGTCAATGATTGTGCCGGAAAGATATGAAATCATAATACGATCGTCAAAAAGCCATTATATGTATTATCAGTATAGCATCAAATAGCGACAAAGAAAAAAACTGACGACACTGCGTCAGTTTTTATATTGGTTAGGTTATTTTTTTTGTGGATTGATAGACATAGCACCAAAGGGC
>CAZMCZ010000063.1:0-5230 GCA_964565145.1 uncultured Pseudobdellovibrionaceae bacterium
TCTGCAAAAATCTTTGCAAGACGACGTGAATTTGCTTCATCAAGCGCCGCCTCTACCTCGTCCAAGACAATGAATGGCGGTGGATTGTATGCAATAATCGCAAAAAGCATCGCAATTGATGTCAACGATCGCTCACCTCCGGAAAGCAACGATAGCTGTGCAATCTTTTTGCCCGGTGGCGTCGCTATCATCTCAACACCGATGTCCGCTTTATTCTTTTTTATTGGTGCGTCGTCCTGTTCTTGGAGCTCGTCTGCTTGTTGATTAAGGGCGTCGTTGTTGGTGCGTTTTTTGCTATTGTCAATTTTTATTTTTTTCAAATGTGCGTTTCCACCACCAAAAAGGATGCGGAAGTACTTCGTAAATTCCTGATTGATTTCTTTATAGGCCTGGACAAAAGCACTATGAATTTTTTTGTCCATTTCTTTGATAACGTCCTTTAATTTCACAATGGCACGCTCAAGATCAGACACTTCCGTCGTAAGAAAATCATATCGTTCCTGCGTTTCATTGTATTCGTCCAATACCATTGGATCAATACCGCCAATGCGCTCATACTCACGTTTGAGCGCATTGATGCGCGCCACGGTTTCATCAACATTGATTTTTGCGCCATCATATGCCACGGTGTCTATTTCTACATGCAAATCCTCTCGTGCTTGTTGTGCGATGTCTTCTTCGTGCACTTCCAAACGCGCCAAAACAATCTTGGTATCATTAAGTGCCGTGCGTGCTTCATCAAGCGTGTCTTGTGCGCCACGCAATTCTTTTTCAAGTACAAAAAATTGCTCACGTGCGACGTTATCATCACGAACTTCCTGTGTAATTTTTTGATCAATGTGTGCAATCTTTTGTTGCGTTTGTTCTCGTTGTTTCTCCAGACGTGCAATGTCTTTTTGTAATTGTGTGATAACTTTTTCAATCTGACGTAATTTTTCTTCATTGGCATCCGACGGCAGTGCAATCGTTTTTTTGCCTGCAGCGTCATGCAGTTCTGCAAGCTCTTTGCCAAGGGTATGAAAATCTTTTTTGATTTGAGGAAGCTCTGCGAGGTCTTTTATCGCCGTTAGTCGTGTAATGATATCCTCATTTTTCTTTTGCAAGTCTTCCAATCGCTCACGAACATAGTGCAAATCCACAGGGATGCTTTTGATGCGTTTTTCCGCCGACCGTTTTTCTTCTTCTACGGCAATGCGCCCGCGTGCTGTGGCAATTTCTTGCTCAACAGTTCTCAAAAGCGCATAGAGGTCTTTCTTTTTTTGCTCATGCGCAGGCATTGCCTTCGCTTTTTGCAATGTTGCCGTTTCTGTTGCAATGCGCTCGTGCAATGTATCAACGAGACGCTCTTGTTTTTTGACACGACGTTGCTGTGCCACAATATTTTCTTCAATGGCGCGACGCTCCTGGGTATACTGATGCCACATGAAACCAAAATACGTCTTTTGTAAATTGTGCAATTCCTCACGGACCACTTTACTTTTTGCCGCTTTTTCTGACTGACGCTTAAGCAATTTCAATCGTGGTTCAACCTCTGCAATCAATTCCTTCGTCCGTGTAAGATTTTCTTTGGTGCGTTCTAATTTTTTTTCAGCGCGTCCTTTGCGAATCTGATCGTGTTTGACGCCTGCCGCATCTTCAATCATAAGCCGGCGCTCTTGCACTGTGGCATTAAGGATGGCATCTGCCATTCCTTGTCCCACAACACAATGACTACCTTTTCCAATGCCGGCCTTTGCGAGGGTATCTACGATGTCCAACAAACGAACGCGCGCACCATTGATGCGGTACTCACCATCGCCGTTGCGATACATCTTACGTTCAATGACAACCTCATCATATTCCAAAGGAAGCACATGATCACGATTATCCAAAACAAGCGCAACACGTGCAAGGCTCATCTTGCCTTTTTTGTCTGATCCGGTAAAAATCACATCGTCACTTTTTTTCCCGCGGAGAGACTTCATGCTCTGCTCACCCATCACCCAACGAATGGCATCTGATACATTTGATTTCCCGGAGCCATTGGGGCCCACAATTGCCGTGGTGCCGACATTTTTGCCACGCACAGCGCCACCACCGACAAATGAAATCGTCGTTGGCTCTGCAAAAGATTTAAATCCATGTAATTCTATTTGTTTGAGATACATAGCAATCAAAAAATCATACAACAACACTCCAAAACACTACAATCCCATTCTAAAGATCGTTATTGCTATTTTACACTATTTTTAACACGAAAGAAAGAAACAGGCCCTTATGGCCTGTTTCACTGTAATTTTACTTTTTGTTGACGATATTGCTATAGCCCTTGATTGCTTCGAGAATTTCTGTCGGAATCATCCAGATAGTTGTATTTGATTGATCGCTAGAGAGATCATTGATTGCTTGTAAAGTACGCAAATGCATCGCGCCCGGCGTTTCTGCAAGCGTCCTTGCGGCAAGGGAGAGGTTCTTTGCCGCTTCTTTGTCACCAAGAGCTTTGATAATCACGGCACGCTTCTCACGTTCCGCTTCCGCCTCCTTGGAAATTGTGCGTTTCAAATTTGATGGAATGATAACATCTTTAAGCTCTAGCGCTTCCACATCAATGCCCCACTGATCCGTTTTTCCATCAAGCTCTGTTTTTATTTTCTCAGCGATTTCTGCACGTTGTTGTAAAAGTTGGTCTAGCGTTGCATCACCGACAAAGTTACGCATTGTCGTCTGTGCAAGTTGTGTGATCGCATAATAAAAATCCGCCACTTCAATAATTGATTTCGAAGCATCGATTATTTTATAATAAACTACCGCATTAATCGCCACTGGAATGTTATCACGCGTAATAACTTCTTGATCCGGAATATCAACAGCTTTTGTACGAATATCAACACGTTCCATGCGCTGAAAAATAGGAATTACCAATCGCCATCCCGGCCCTTTGGTTCCGGTATACTTTCCACGTGTAAACATCACACCACGCTCATACTGATCAACTTGCTTAATTAACTTAATCAATACAAGCAACACAATAGCTGCAAACACAACCAAAAAAAGCAAAAATTCCATAATAATACGTTATGATTTACATGCTAATAATAACACGCCTGCTATTTTTTACAACGACATCAGCACCTCTATAGCCAATTCTTTGCTTCCAGTCCCGCGCGTGCCGCCGCGCGTTGCGCCTCTTGTTTGCTTGACCCGGAGCCTTCGGCGACTTTTTCCTTATCCAAAAAAATCCCAACGACGAAATTTCTGTCGTGATCGGGTCCGGACGCAGACAATACTTCATAGTGTGGCGTAATGCTAACACGCTCTTGCGCTTTTTCTTGGAAGTAGCTCTTTGGATCTACATAGAGTTTTTTCTCCAATACCTCATCAAGGTGCACGACGATTTTTTCCATGATAAATCGCTTTGCCGCATCATAGCCTTGATCGAGATGGATTGCGCCAATAATCGCTTCCATGGCATTTGCCAATAAATAGTTGCGCGCGCGTCCGGTGTCTTGCTCTTCGCCCTTACTCATCATGAGAAACTCTTCAATGCCAATCTCTCGCGCAACACGCGCAAGCATTTCTCCATTGACAAGCGCCGCACGCCATGCCGTCATCTCACCCTCAGGATTATTAAAATGTGCAAATAAATGCTCTGTCACAGCCAATTCCAATACAGCATCCCCCAAAAACTCCAAACGTTCATTATGCTGACGACCTTCTGTGCGATTCTCGTTGAGATACGAGCGATGTGTCATCGCTTCAACATACAACTTTTCATCACCGATTGTGATATTACAAACGTTTTCAAACTTCTTTATATCCATAGAGATAGAAAGGATTTTCTCTCTTCATGGTCGTGTACCATTCTCTACACGACAAAAACGCAGAGCGAAAATACTTTTATTAATGTATTACTATTATTTCTTTGTGTCGTTTTTTGACCTGTCATCTTCCACCACTTCATCATTGCGCCGTGCCTTTGCTTTCTCCGCATCATCATCTTTCATCGGCTCACCCATTTCACGATAAATCGTTCCCAGTACCCCATTGACAAACCGTGGTGAACTATCACTGCCATAGGCCTTGGCGATTTCAATAGCTTCATTGATCGCGACCTTTGGTGGTGTTTCTTTGTAATCGCCGTGAAGAAGCTCATACGTGCCAATACGCAAAATATTCCTGTCCACAGCGGCAACTTGATCAAGTGGCCATTCCGGTGCGCACGTGGAGATCAAAGCGTCAATCTCATCGATGTGTTCTATTGTGCCTCGCACAAGACGTTCGGCAAAATCCGTGCTTTCCGTTCCCGGAGCAAACTCACTGCAATTATGCGCAATGATTGCATCCATTTTCTCTACGTCTCGATCATGAAAATCCCATTCAAAAAGTGATTGCATCGCGATCGAGCGCTGAAGATGTCGATTGGCCATATGTTTTGTTTTTATGTGAACACAATAATTTCAAGAATAATTCATTTGCATGTAGTGCAAAGCGCTTAACAATAGTTTTTGTAATCTATCTTTGCATACATCGCTAAAAAATATTTTCACGCAACACAGCAATGTGCAAAAAGCATTATGCAACTAGCCTGCTTTTTGAACAATTTCTTTGTACTGCGTACCACGATACACACCGCATTGATCACAGACGCGATGTGCCATTTTTTGCTCGCCACAGGATGCACAAGCAACCGTTTCTACGGGACGTACTTTCTTGATATTGTGATTACGACGACGACGCGTACGTGAACTGTTTTGTCGCTGTTTTGGAACTGCCATGATTGTTATTCAATATAATTATACAAATACTTATAATGCCAAGAACATCTGCTGTAAAAAAATGATCCGACAACAAAAATGCCTCAACATCACTTATCAGTACTCAATAAAACCATCGTACCAGAAGATATGTATTTTGACAAGAGGCGCCCACAAACACAAAACAACAACCAGTCATAAAAAGTTTATAGAAAAACCTCGCCACGCACATCATGAAAAACAAAACGACATCTTCACAACAAAAAAATAGGGGGCAGATTCACTAATCCGCCCCCCTTTATTTATTCTATCCTACGGCCAAGTCATGGCCGCCTCCTTGGGCACCTGCCCATTTGTACAGAGACGCAAACCACGCCTCTGGTTGGTTAAAAGAATGCTCCAAGAAGAGATTAGTAGGGGCTTCATTGGCTCTTTGCGAGCCTCCACCACCAATCAACCTCTCCCAGAGCAGGGTTGGGCACTTATGTGCCCGTCGG
>CAZMCZ010000064.1:0-5218 GCA_964565145.1 uncultured Pseudobdellovibrionaceae bacterium
CGGTGTTGATGCGGAAATATGCTTGCAGGGGCATCGTAACATGGACGCCTTTCGGTACATAAACAAACGATCCGCCACTCCACACGGCGCTATTGAGCGCGGCAAATTTATTATCTCCCGGGGGAATGAGTTTGGCAAAGTATTTTTTGACTAGCGTGGGATATTTTTTCACCGCCGTGTCCATATCACAAAAAATCACGCCCTGCTTGGTGAGTTCTTTTTGGACGCTTTCATAGACAACCTCAGATTCATACTGTGCGCTGACGCCGGCAAGCCAATTTTTCTCATGTTCGGGGACGCCGATGCGGTCGTAGGTTTCTTTGATCTCTGCGGGTAAGTCATCCCAGGAGCGTTCTTGTTTTTTTGTTGCGCGCAGGAAGTAGATGATATCATCAAAGTCAATCAGAGAGAGATCAGCGCCCCAGGTGGGCATTTTTTGTTGTACAAAAAGATCATAGGCATGGAGACGAAAATTCGTCATCCATCGAGGCTCTTTTTTGTATGCGCTAATGGCGCGCACGGTGCGTTTATCCAGTCCGCGGTCTGTCTTGATATCGGCAACTTCCGGCATAGCAAAACCATAGGCATAGTCAAATGATAAATCATTCTTTTGTGCGGTATTTTTTCTGCTTTTGGTGTCTTTGGTTTGCATAGATGGGTGTTTGGTCTGTGGTGTTACGTGTGTTTTAGCTGAGGGTGACTTTTTCCGGGTGAATTTCTGCGCCATAGAAGCGGGTGCCGAGTTTTTTGAAGCGGTGTGTTGTGTCCGTTGTGCAAAAGTGTCGTGTGCCGTTTTGCGCGAGAGATGCGCGTAATGTCGTGTGGTTGGTGAGGTAGGTTGCGAGTTTTTTTGCAACGATGGGACCTTCAGTGACGATGGTAATGTCCGGTGCGATGAGTTTTTGGATACATGACGTCAGGATGCTGTAGTGTGTGCATCCAAGGATGAGGTGAGAGACGTTTTTGTTTTGCAGTGGTGCGAGATACTTCGTGAGGACGAGACGTGTGATATCAGAATTTACCTCTCCGTTTTCTACCAAAGGGACAAGGAGCGGAGCGGGGAGTGTGATGAGTTCTTGTTGCGGACGATGTTTGTAGATTTCTTTGTTGAAGGCCTGCGATGCGATGGTGCTCTCTGTTGCCATGATGGCGATGGGCTGTGATGCGTGCGCGTGAGCGAGTGTTTCTTCAACGGTGGGGATGATGACGCCAAGAATTTTTCTCTGATGATAGTTGTCGTGGCGCGCGTAGTGTTGTTGGAGGCGCGGAAGTGCTTCTGCCGATGCCGTATTGCATGCAATGATAATGAGCTTGCATCCTTGCGCAAAGAGAAAATCAATCGCTTGTTGCGTAAAGGCAAAGACAACTTCTTGGGAGCGCGTGCCATAGGGCGTGCGCGCCGTATCACCCAGATAGATATAATCATACTCTGGCAAGGCGTCCACAATGCTTTTCATGATCATAAGCCCGCCAAAACCGCTATCAAAAATCCCAATTTTTCCATGTGCCGTATTCACAATCATTTGTTATTACAAGTTATCAAAGCCGTGTCGCTCAATCTCTTTTGCAAGTGTCGCATCGCCACGCTTTTTAATGGTGCCATTTTTGATGACGATTGTTTCGTCCGGTGTGAGGTATTTGAGGATGCGGTTGTAATGTGTGATGATAATGAGTGTTTTGTCCGTCCTTTTTATAAATTGTTTGAGGAATGTCGCAATGGTCCTGAGCGCATCAACGTCAACGCCGGTGTCAATCTCATCGAGAAAGATATAGCGCGGATTGAGCACGGCCATTTGGAGGACTTCCATTTTTTTGCGTTCACCGCCACTAAAACCATCGTTGAGCGAACGAGTGAGAAGTTCGGACGGTATCTTTAGCGCTCGGGCGTAGTGCTCAATGGTTTTTTTGAGTTCGCGAGCACGTTTTATCCGGTCTTTGGTTGACGCACGCAACAGGCTAAAAACCGTAACGCCCGGAAGCGCAAGTGGCGATTGCATGGAGAGAAAAATCCCCATTTTTGCACGTTTATCCGGAGAGAGGTTTTTGATGGATTTTTTATCAAGTGTGAGTACGGATGGACGCGCAAGGGAAAAGGCGGGATCACCCATGATGGTTCGTGCCAGCGTTGATTTGCCGGAGCCATTTGGTCCCATGATGGCGTAGATTTTTCCCGGACGCACAGTTAGTGAAAGCTTTGTGAGGATTTCCTTCTTTTCATTTTTTGGCTTGACGGTGAGATTTTTGACGGTGAGCATTGTTTTTGTGGTATGTGGATTATTGTTGCATGGCAATGGTGGTGTAGGGTTTTGGTGTCTGCTTTGCAAGAATGGCCTTATCAAGACGATGTTTTTTGAGGACGGCTTGAATGGCATACATGCGTGGCACATAGGTTAGGGCTTCTTTTACTTTGCCTAAAATTTCCGCCGGATCATCATGTGGGTGTGTGGCAATTTTTTGCTTGATGTAGTTTTCCATGTATTGCAAAAACCCTTCCTGAGAGCGCTGGCTTTTTGGTGTGTTTTTGGTATAGCCAAAAAGACCCGCGCCGGCATTGTAGGCATAGAGTGCGAGATTGATGTCTCCAAGCGCTTTATAGTTTTCTTCCATGATAATGCTTGCAAGTTCTGCATCTCTGTAGAGATTTTTGCCTGGGTGGGCATAGACAGGTGGCAGATGGTATTTTGTTTGAAAGAGCTTTGCCGTGCTTGGACGAATTTGATATTCGCCGGTGGCATCTTTGGTACCATGCCGTGCCGTTACATCGCGAAAGCCGGATTCTTTGAGTGGGATCATCCACGCAAGGGGCGTTGCAAGCCCACGCTCTGCAAAGGGCGTGAGAAGTTTGTCAACGTTGGCTTCAGTGATGCGCTCTACAGACTGACGTAATGTGGGCAGTTCTTTTTGATAACGTTGTGCGTATTCTTGAAATTCCGCTTTGTATGCTTCTGTGAGGTCGAGGTTTTCATCACCGCGCTCCAATTGCTCGTCCAGTGTGAGCATCGTTTTGGGATTTCCATAGCGATCACGTTCAATGGGCACGTGACGGGGATTGTCGTCTTTTTCGAGAGACTTGTGTTGTCGGTGCGTTGCTGTGGGCTCTTGTGACGATTCTGTGTGAGAGGAATTGTGATGTAAGGCAATAGCAGCGCTTGCCAACGCTAAAAGCCCACCAATCATAAATGCCCGACGACTGATGGGCGCGCGCGAGGTGTTTTTGGCAAGAGGTGCGTTGCATTGTTCAATATATCGCTCTAGGGCATCGTTGGTGATGCTATAATATTGCTCTTTGGTTAAATCAAGTCCCGGGTGCTCTTTCATAAAATACTCATAAGGCATGAGGTCATCATGATCCGGTTGCTCATCATGGGATGGTGGCGCCCATTCGTTTGTGTGAAACATGTCGATATCATTATTATTGTTCTTTTCTATTATACACGACCTCTGCTATAATACATATATGCACAATGCATTGATACAATTTCTTCTCGCACATGGCTATATCGTGATGTTTTTTCTCATGTGGCTCGAGGGGCCAATCGTTACACTTGCAGCCGCCTTTCTCGCGTCACTGGGATTTTTTTCTTGGCCGATGGTTTTTCTTGTTTCACTTCTTGGCGATATCACCGGAGACATCGTGCTTTACGGTGTCGGACGGACATGGGGGAGCGCTTTTGTCAATCGCTTTGGTAAGTATCTCGGCATACGACAAAAACTGATAAAAAAGATGCAGGGATATTTTCACATTCACGGAGGGAAGACCATTTTTATGGTGAAATCTACGACGGGACTCTGCTTTGTGACATTTGTCGCTGCCGGCATGGCACGGATGCCTCTGAAGAAATTTCTATGGTACTCTCTTCTTGGGGGGATTGTCTGGAGTGGCATTCTTGTTGCTATGGGGACGTTTTTTGGTGCGCTTTATGAAGAAATCGCACAGTATATTTCTTGGGCCGGGTGGATTATTCTTGGTGTGATGGGCGTGCTTTTTTTTGTCGTGACATGGTACAAAAAACGCGAAGGAGAGAAACTTTTTACAAATACCTATGATCGGCAATGAGCAGTTAAAAGACCTCATCATCAACAGTTTGCGTGCATGCTACACAAAAGATGGTGTGGTGGCAAGTCCAACACATTTCAGTGACTACTGGGCACGGGATACGTTTTTTGCATTGCCGGGTATGATGATTGCCGGAGATTATGATAAGGCAAAAGACAGTCTGGAGCTTTTTCTAAAGTATCAACGACCCGACGGCAAAATACCACGCAAACTGTCACGCGACATCACGATTATCAAATACCTCTTCGGAAAAAAAATCTCCCGCAAAAAGCCACGTCCCACCTATCACGGACTTATTAAACCGTTTTATGCAAAGGATAGCGAGCTTCTCTTTGTGATTGCGTTTGCACAGTATCTGGAAGAAACGCGCGACTATGACTTTGCGGAGCAACAGTATCGCGCAGTACAAAAAGCATTGCACTGGCATACACAAAGACTCAAGGACGGATTTATCCATGAGCATTTTCTCGGCAATTGGATGGACACGGTTTTTAAGTTTGGCGCCGTGCTTTATACCAATGTACTCTATATGCGTGCATTGGAAGCGATGGTGTTGATTGCGCAAGTCGCCGGATATGACGATGAAGCGGAAGTTTATGTGCATCGCGCGCGAAGCATGAAGCGACGCTTGCAAAAAGAATTCTGGAATGGTGCGTTTTTTGCCGATGAGCGACGACTAAGGAAGCGAAAGGTTTTTGATCTTGCCGGCAATGTCCTTGCAGTCGTCTACGACGTAGCCGATCAGCACCAGAAACGGGAGCTTCTTTGTTCTCTGGAAACATTTTACAAAAAACACGGGACGTGGGTACCGGCCGTGCCAACGGGGCAGAGATGGTACAAAATCAATCCGCTTGCCTACGTATTTGGTATGGCCGATTATCATACAACAACCGTCTGGCTGTGGATTGTGGCACTGCTGATGCACGCATTTTATGACAACGGAGCGTCGGCGCGTGCACAAGCAATGCTTGATGAGGTGACACTTGCTCTGGAGCGTGATAACGCCGTTGGTGAAACATATTTTACCGATGGCACGGCGTACAAAAAATATTTTTGGCACAGCGCGTCGCCGTTTCTTTGGAGTAGTGGCGTACTTCTTGAGGTTCTTGTGCATCTGCAGGTAATCACTAAAGAGAAAACATATCCCAAGCCGGAACCACG
>CAZMCZ010000065.1:0-2320 GCA_964565145.1 uncultured Pseudobdellovibrionaceae bacterium
TTATTTCTGCTGTGAAACTTTTTGTGGATATCTTTGAGGCCTTTGTTGGTGACGTGGGTGTAGATCTGCGTCGTGGTGATGTTGGCGTGTCCAAGCATCGCTTGCACGCTTCTGATGTCGGCGCCACCCTGCAAGAGGTCGGTTGCAAAGGAGTGGCGGAGCGTATGAGGATGGACGTCTTTGACGATGCCGGCCTTGGTTGCGTATTTTTTGACGATGCGCTGAATGCTTCGTGGAGTGAGACGCAATCCCTCCATGTCGGCATCTTTGTTTGTACCGGTTTTGAGCCGGACAAAAAGTGCGGGATCAATGTCACTGCGTTTGTGGAGGTATTTTTCCAGGGCGTTTTTTGCCGTATCAGAGATAAAGACGATGCGGAGTTTGCCACCTTTGCCCCGTACACTAAATTCTTGTCGCTCAAGATTGACTTGTTCACGGTTGAGTCCGGCGAGCTCGCTTACGCGCAGTCCCGCAGAGAAGAGCAGTTCAAGAAGTGCGCGATCACGAAGCGAAGCAAGGTCATCTCCGCTTGCCGCAAGTAGAAGTCGGTTTACTTCTTCTGCGTCAAGGAAGTCTACTTGACGATCGGGATTTTTGCCAACGTCCAGTTTTTCAGCGGCCAGCGTCGGGATATCACGCTTTGCAAGGTATTTGAGGAAATTACGCAGTGCGATGATGTGATAGTTTTGCGTGCTGGTTTTGAGTGGTGTTCCGTTTTTTTCGTAGCGATTGAGCCACAGGCGATAGCGTCGTGTGAGATTGAGGGTGATATCTTGTGGTGTTGTGGCGTGCTCTTTTTGTGCAAAAGCAAGAAAGCGTAAAATATAGCGATTGTAATTTTCAATCGTTTTTGGGGAGCGATTGTACTCTAACTCCAAATCTTCAAGATAGTCATCGAGATAGTTATGGAGAGGTGTTTTTTTCATGGGAATTTTTTATGTCGCATAATCATTATACCACGTAAGCGCGATGATGCGATTGACAAATACGTCAGATAATCTATGATAAAAAATACATAAATCATTAAGACTTTCACAGATGGCCTTTTTAAAAAAGGTCTCACGTGATAAGTTGTATACAAAGGGACTCGCGTATCAAACGCATCACATCGTTCGTGCAACGCTTAAAAAAGATTGGCCACATCCTCCGAAAAACATTTTATCGGTGGGAGCGTTTGGTCGTTTTATTGTTGCGAGGACGACTTTTTCTTCTTATCGGGCAATTCGTACGGCAACGCGGTACATTGAGTGTGGTGATTTTTTTTGCACTGTTTGTCGTTGTGGGGAATATTTCTGCCAAGACAAAGGAGAATCGGTTTTTGAAAGGATATTGGAACAGTGGAGATGTCGCACAAAAAGAACGTCAAAACACAGCAGACACACAACACGCAGGCTTGGCACTGGGTGACGATACGACGACAGGCACGGAACAGCTCAATGCGTCCCACGATAGTAGTGAAGCGACACAGGCGACGAACCTTGGCGTCCTCCATGCGACGGATGAAGGGTTGTTGGCAGATGCCGCATCTGACACTAGTCAGTATACCGGTACGGATTATGATGAGGGACAAAACAGCAAAACAACGATTTATACCGTGCAACCGGGTGACACGGTGGAGAGCATTGCGCGTAAGCATAAACTAACGACGGATACATTGCTCTGGGCCAATGAGTTAGACGACCCCAATGACATCAGTCCCGGAGACACGTTGCTGTTGCTGTCTGTTTCCGGCGTGCAGTATAAAGTAAAGCCCGGGGATACCGTAGAGAGTATTGCAAAGAAGTTTGAAGCCGATCCGCATGATATTATCGTCTTTAACGATTTGCCGGCAAATGGTGAGCTTGCCGTTGGCACAACCATTACCATACCCGGTGGCATCAAGAAACAACCAAAACCAAAGCCACAGCCAAAAACGATTATTGCTCGTCGGACGTATACATCTGTTGCGGTGCAAACGGCGACAACGCGAAAAGCCGGCTACTTCTCTCGTCCCATTCGTGGTGGTGTGCGTTCGCAGGGCATCCACCCGACAAACGCCGTTGATCTCGCAGCGCCGATTGGTACGCCGATTTATGCAGCGGCTCCCGGCACGGTCGTCATTGCGCGTTATGGATGGAACGGTGGTTATGGAAACTACGTCGTTATCGCACACCCCAACGGAACCAAGACACTCTATGGGCATATGCGTGCCGGTGGCTTGCGCGTCAAAGCAAAACAGAAAGTAAAGCGTGGACAGCTCATTGGTCTTATGGGGTCAACAGGTCGCTCTACGGGACCACATGTGCATTTCGAAGTTCATGGTGCAAGAAATCCATTTTAA
>CAZMCZ010000065.1:2420-5204 GCA_964565145.1 uncultured Pseudobdellovibrionaceae bacterium
GCTCATGTGAAACAAATCCGGAATTCCACGGGGATGTTTTGCTTAAAAAACTGCATTAGGCAAACAAAAAAAGCCGTTAGCATCGCATGCTAGCGGCTTTTTATCGTCGCACTAAGTTTTCGTTGTACTAGCTCCACTCTTTTTGATTGGCAAAGAGCAGGTCGTGCATCTCCCAGAACTTACCTTGCAATCCGGCGGCTTCCGCGGCGCGTGCTGCCGGCAGTGCCATCGGGTGCAAGCTTGTTAGGGGAAAGTTTCTATAAATCAGTGCAGTATCCTGAGCGTTGTTTTCCAGAGCTGTTTTGACAATTGGTGCATAAGCGCCACATGCGGGACACTGGAAGTCACTATATTCTACAATCAGCACCTTGGGTTGTTGCGCACCGGTTACATTGGCGCCTTCCGGGATCTCTTGTGGTTCATTTTTTTCGCGATAAGAGGCAATCAGTTTTTCGAGGTCCTCCGGTGAGCGAAATTCTTCCCGTACACCGTTGATATAAAATGTTGGCGTGCCACTGATGTTTTTTTCATCACCCATGGTGCGGTCCGATGCAATGCGATTATTTACAGCATCACCCTTCATTGCGGTGATAAATTGCTCGGTGTCAAGGCCAAGTTTTTGCGCATAGGGCAAGAATACTTTTTCTGTCGCTGTTGCTGTGGATTGCTCCTTTTGTGCGAGAAAAAACATCCCACCAAGAAAAAGCGCAAAGATACCGATACCAACAAAAATCCATTTATTGTTCATAAGATTATTTTATATGAGTAACACTATTTTATAGTATACCATAAGAAGAAGTAAGACTATTCCTGCCTTTTTGCGCCGTGAAGGATGGCATTGATGAGATCATAATCGGGACAGCCATGGGCCATTGATGGCGAATAAAAATGTTTGCGTGGTCCGTGGCAACTCAGAGGATCTTTGGGCAGTGGCGCAAGAAGCGGTAGGAGAAAGCCGATGTTTTGTCGCGTGAGTGTCTTGTGTAAATTACGCAAGACGGCGTGACGCTTTGGCGTTGAAAGACGCGCAAACGTATTCATGTCGTCGCCGATTTGTCCGTTCCAGTCAAGATAGACAATGACATTTTTGGCTTTTGTGGCATACGTGGGATGCCACATCAGTGGCCAGCACCAATCACCTTCTTTGCTGTAGTATTTTGAGAAACAGGGGCCGTTCTCAATACCGCCATCGTCGTGGAGACCAACACCGCCTTCGATAAAATCAAAGAGCTGGAGATAGCTTTTGCGTGTGATGTCGCCGGTCTGTGCGCCGATGAGAATAGGCATGTTGTTTTTTTTGGCATAGGCGCGCATTTCTCGGATGACGTTGTCAACTTTTGGTTTTTTGTAGTCATCTTCTTGGTGGCGTATCTGACCAAAGATAAAAACTTGGATACCGCTATCCATCGCGTCTCTGGTGATTTGTCGCAGATAGGCACGGTACTCTTCTTTGCCGAAGTCCGGTTGGCAGGTGTGCTCGCCCCAATAGTTTTTGCTGTTGCGCTTGCACATCTTTTTGAAATGAAAGGAACGATTTTCTGCACGATTGTAGTAGTCGGATTTTGTGTCGATAGCCTCTGCGATAAACATGCTGTAGAAGACATCACGACGATCAATCTTGGCGATGATGTCGTGCGCTTTGTTAAAGTCGGGGACGTGACGCCAGGTCTCCAGCGCGCGGTGGAAGTAGTAGCAGTTGCTTTTGCGCGCGAGGGGGATGTCGATATCCGGCTTGTTGTAGCCGGAGAGAAGCCCGTCGGCAACGCAACCCTCGCGTTTCATGCGGTTGATGTCAGGTGTTTTCCATAGGAGTGTGAGGTCTTTTTTTGGTGCGATTTTTCCGAGATGGTGTGGTGGAGTGATTGTTTCGATAAAAGGACCTGGCTCATGAGAGGGCGTGATATTTTTTGCGCCGATGAGAAGTCCGCCATACACCAGTATGCCAAAAAAGCCGACAAAAAAACAAAAAGACAAAACAGTCACAAAGGCATTGTGGCGTTTTGTCTTTTGTGGCGTGTTTTTTCTTGTGAGAAACATGGATTTGTTTACATCATGTGAGCATCTGTCATTATACTGCGCTTGACGAATTTTGTAAAAGACGCTATGATGAAGGGGAATTACAGTTTGGGGAGGATGTGCCACGCCGTGGGCATTTTTTCATCTCTCACTGATAACGACGATTACTTATAACGATTATATGCACAACAAGGTTATCGCGTTTAATAACGCACAACGTACAACAAAAACAGACTTCCGCGCAGGCGATGTTGTCAAAGTCCATCGCAAAATCAAAGAAGGCGAAAAAGAGCGTATCCAAATTTTTGAGGGCATGATTATTGCCATGAAAGGTGGACAAAGCTCTTCACCGATGATGACGGTACGCAAAGTTTCCAAGGGTGGTTATGGCGTAGAAATCATCGTACCGGTGTTTTCACCAA
The DNA here is from genome assembly GCA_964565145.1 of uncultured Pseudobdellovibrionaceae bacterium. Classification (GTDB taxonomy): domain Bacteria; phylum Patescibacteriota; class Minisyncoccia; order Moranbacterales; genus JALWEZ01. The sequence goes on from CAZMCZ010000065.1 coordinate 4,859, forward strand.
TGATAGAAAAGATAGAGCTTGTTAAGCGCGCAGCGGTACGACGTTCTAAGTTGTACTATATCCGCGATAAGGCGGCCAAGGCGCTTCGTTTTAAATTTACGGATGGCAGTGATATCATCACGGAAGAATTCTCACAAGTGGCACAAGAAGAAGAACAAAAAGAAGCGGAGCAAAAAGAACTAGCACAGCAAGAAGCGCAAAAAGCCCGTGAAGAAAAGCGCGCACGTGACGCTCAAAAGGCCGCTGAGAAAGAGCAAGCAGAAAAAGAAGCAGAGAACGACGTTGCGCAAAAGAAAGAAGAAGCGGAGGCGGAAAAAAAGCCAGAGGATGAAACAGATGATAGCAC
>CAZMCZ010000066.1:0-5195 GCA_964565145.1 uncultured Pseudobdellovibrionaceae bacterium
ATAAACGATGGAGAAGTCGACATTGTCGCGCTTCTCCTTTTGCTTTTTGCAACGTTTGCTTTCGGTTTTTGTGGAGCGCGCGCAGTGTGTTTTGCCGGAGATTTGGTCTGGTTGTTTTTTCCTGCGATAAGATTTGTAGGTATCTATGGTATCGTGGTGAATAATTTTGGATAGGTGTTGTAATGTATTGCCCACAGTATTTCGTGCATCGGGTGAATAGTGTATTTTTTTCCTTCGTTGTGCTTTTGCACAACAATAAAACTCTCTCCTCAAAACACGTTTTGAGAAAGAAATACTCTATGACGGTGCACGAAATATTGTAGGAAATAGGAAGGCGTTTTGCATTCTTACCGACACGACAGCGCAGATGATGCGCTGTCTTTTTTGTTGTGGGGCGGTTCTGTGGTAAAATAGGTATTAGCATACTTATTATTGAGATTTTTACCGCTATGACAAAGAAAAAAACACGCAAAAAACGTACAACAAAACAAGAGCAGTTAGAGCGCAATGGTGATGGGCAAGATTTTATTTCTCTTAATCTGAGCAGTGGTGCAAAGCGGACAATCTTTTCTGTCTTTTTTGTGGTCTTGGCATTGCTTTTTGTCCTTGGGTTTTTTGAGCAGGCGGGAGCGCTTGGCGTTTTTTTGACGCATATTATTGGCGCGTTATTTGGGTTTTTGGGGAAGTTTTTTGCGCCGATCGTTTCACTTTTTATTGCATTTATCTTGGTTCGAAAGAAAAAGACCAGTTTTTATGTGACAAAAATTGTCGGTATTATCATCGCCTTTGTGGCGCTGTTGGGACTGTTGCATATGCCGCTTCCGCTCGAGGAGATGCATACATTGGCACGCAGTGGGCATGGCGGAGGACTGGTCGGGTACTATGTCGCTTCCGCTTTTATCGCTGTTATGGGAAAGATTGCCGGTGCTTTGCTCTTGTTGGCGACGATTATTATTAGCGGTATCATTGCGTTTAACATGTCTCTTGTTGGCGCGACAGACAAATTGCCAAAACCGCGCATACCGGAGAAAAACATTTCTTTTTCACTCTTTAAGAAGCGTGCAAAAAATGACAATGACGAGCAGGACGATGCATCACAGGAGGATGCTTCTCCCACAGAGCGTGAGGACGATGCGTATGATGACCCGGAGCTTGCTTTGGAGCATTTTGATGACGATATCACACAAACGCCGATAAAAGAACCTTCGGCACAGCAGTCACCGCAACAGACAAAGAATTCTTCTGTACCCAAAACACAGAACAAATCGCCAAAACCAGTTTCTCAAAAATCGCAGGACTGGCAATTGCCACCACTAAACCTTCTTCATGCCGGTGGTGGGACGGCCAAAGGTGGTGACGTTAACGAACGCGCAAGAGTCATTCAAGAAACCTTTGCAAACTTTGGCATTCATATGGAATTGGAAGATATCGTGACGGGACCTACGGTGACACAATTTAGTTTTCATCCGCCAAGTGGCGTGAAATTGACAAAAATTCTCGCTCTTAGCGCTGACCTTGCCCTTGCGCTTGCGGCACATCCTATTCGTATTGAAGCGCCCATTCCCGGCAAATCACTGGTCGGCATTGAAGTGCCAAACAAAGAAACGGCAATGGTGCGATTGCGTGATGTTTTGAGTACGGATGTTTTTCAAAATCCCCAAAAGAAGCTCCTGTTGGGTCTGGGTGAGGATGTCAATGGAGACTATGTGATTGAAGATCTGGGCAAGATGCCACATCTGCTTGTTGCAGGGGCCACCGGTGCCGGAAAATCGGTCGCAATTAACAGCATTTTGCTTTCTCTGTTGTATAAAAATTCTCCGCAGGAACTCAAAATGATTCTCGTCGATCCGAAGCGCGTAGAGCTCTCATTGTACAATGGCATCCCGCATCTGCTCTCTGATGTTATCACGGATAACGGTAGGGTGCTCAATGCGATGAAATGGGCGGCAAGTGAAATGGAGCGTCGGTACAAACTTTTGCAACAGGCGGGCGTTCGTGACCTTGCATCCTATAATCAAAAACAGCAATCAGGAGATCGTATCAGTGTCCTAGACCCGGAAACGGGCACCATGGAAGAAAAAGACATGGAAAACCTCCCGGCAATCATCATCGTTATTGATGAAATGGCAGACCTCATGGGAACACATGGCAAGGAGGTTGAGGCTGTGATTGTCCGTTTGGCACAGATGTCCCGTGCCGTAGGTATTCATTTGATTTTTTCAACGCAACGTCCAAGCGTTGAGGTTATTACCGGGACGATTAAGGCAAACCTTCCAACGCGCATCGCTCTGCGTGTGGCGACAAACATTGACTCGCGTACGATTATCGATCAGCCCGGCGCAGAGAAACTGGTCGGTCATGGTGACATGCTTTTCTCCGGTCCGTCAAGTCCTTCGCCACATCGGTTGCAAGGGGTGTATGTCGGAGAAGATGAAGTGAAAAAGGTCATTGACTTTATCAAGCGTCAAGCACGTAAGAGTGGCGCTTATGACATTGATCAGGATTTCTGTGATGAGGGCAGTACTGTGGGCGAGGGGACACCACAGGGCATTGTGGCAGTGGATTTTGATAATACGGCGACAACGGCTAGCAGTATCGGCGAGCAAAACACAGATCAGGATCCCATGTTTGAGGAGGCCAAGCGAACGGTTATGGAAGCCGGAAAGGGCTCAACGTCGTATTTGCAACGACGGTTGCGCATTGGTTATTCACGGGCGGCACGCTTAATCGATGAGTTGGAAGATCAGGGCATCCTTGGTCCGGCAGAGGGCTCTAAGCCTCGGAAAGTTCTTGTCCACGATACCAACAGAGACAGTGTACAGACAGACCAACAGGAGACAACGACGCAAGAACCGCAACAAAATCGTGAGGAGGAGGATGTCGATTCCGATGATGATGAGGAGTGGTAGAATATTACGGCGGTGAACGATGTCAATGATATCCGTTAGAGAAAACAATGGCTATGCATGCAAAAAAGAAGGGATTTAAACGCAAAAAGGTGGAAGTGCTTACATTGGGAGAGCGTTTGCGTCTATTGCGAAAAGAGCGCCATGTGAGTATGGCGGAGTTTAGCAAGGCGACACGCATACAAGTAAAGTATTTGCGCGCGTTGGAAGAAGGGCGCTATGACGCTTTGCCGAGTCGCGTGTACATCAAGGGCTTTTTGCGTTCGTATGCACAATTTTTTGGTTTGGAGCGTGGTGTGCTTGATGCTATGTTTCAGCGAGAGTATCGTATTTATCATAATGTGCATCGTGAAAAACAACAGAAAGAGTACGCCGTTGCGCGCAAAAGCCGTTGGCGCGGGATGGTAATCACGCCACGTGCGGTTTTTGCCATTGGTGTTGCCAGTATTCTTTTGGGCATCGGAGGATATTTGTATTATGGCATCAATCAGTTTATTGCAGCGCCGTGGATTGTCATTGAAGAGCCTCAGGCCGATCAATTTCAAACGACGGACGCACAGGTCGTTTTGCGTGGCAAAACACAGCCCGATGCCACTCTCCATATTGGCGAGCGTGCCGTTACGGTCAATGATGATGGGTCATTTCATGAAGTCGTCGGTCTTTCGCCCGGAGAAAATACAATTATTGTTCGTAGCACAAATGCCGCAAACAAAGTATCAGAACGTGTTTTGCACGTGACATCAAACTATAAACCGACGGAACCACAACCTGTGACAACGGATGCACCGGTATTTCGTGGAGCAAACATTACAATCACCACAGATGACATGCCAATTGATATTCGCGTTTTGGCTGACGATAAAGAGGTTTTTCACAAAACCGTGCCACCGGCGTCAACGCTAACATTTCACGCAGAGAATGCATTGCGTGTAAGCGCCGATCATGGCAATCATGTACAGGTCGCTTTTAACGGCGCAGATCCAAAAGCTTTGGGAGACACCGACGGACCGATTAGCGATGTGTCGTTTGTTGCGCCACAGCAGACAGACGAAGGTGCGTCGTTGGATGAACGTCATGCTTCTGATAATGAGGTGCATAAGGATTTTGTCAAACCCGATGAGGAGGTATCAACGCCGTAGATGATGGTTGGTGTCTGGATTTCGGTGAAATAATATGATAGACTAAGAAAAGTAAGCGATGAGGGAGGTATCGTGATGTAAACTTTTCACAATAGTATTATGGCAAAAAAAACAACAGAAAAATCTTCTGCTCAAAAAGATGATAAAAAGGTCGCGTCAGTTTTGGATGAAATTCAGACAAAATTTGGCGAAGGGATGATGATGAAGCTCGGTGAGGTAAAACACGTCGATGTGGAATCCATTCCGACAGGGTCGCTCTCTTTGGATATTGCTTTGGGCATCGGGGGGATTCCCCGTGGACGGGTTATAGAGATTTATGGTCCGGAGTCATCGGGCAAGACAACACTTGCGTTACACATTGTGGCTAATGCGCAAAAAGCGGGCGGTGTCGCGGCTTTTGTCGATGCAGAGCATGCGCTTGATCCCGTTTATGCAAAAAATATCGGCGTAGATACCAATGAGCTTTTGGTATCACAGCCTGACTCCGGTGAGCAAGCATTGGACATCGTAGAGACATTGGTGCAGTCCGGCGCCGTTGACGTTGTGGTCATTGATTCGGTGGCAGCATTGACACCACAATCTGAGATTGATGGTGATATGGGGGATTATCATGTTGGAAAGCAAGCGCGGTTGATGTCACAGGCATTGCGCAAACTGACATCAATTGTCGCAAAGACCAACACAACGGTGATTTTTATCAATCAAATCCGCATGAAGATTGGCGTGATGTTTGGTAATCCGGAGACAACAACAGGCGGTAATGCGCTCAAATTTTACTCTTCTGTGCGCCTTGTCGTGCGTCGTGCGGCACAAATCAAACGCGGAGATGAGGTCGTCGGTAATCGCGTGAAGGTCAAAGTGGAGAAAAATAAAGTTGCGCCACCATTCAAAATTGCAGAATTTGACATTATGTACAACGAGGGAATCTCTCTTGCGGGAGATGTGCTTGATATGGGTGTGCAGTTTGATGTGATTACAAAGAAGGGACATTCGTATAGCTACAAAGAGCAAAAGCTCGGCGTCGGTCGCGAAAAAGCAAAGGCAACACTCAAAGGCAGTAAAAAACTGATGAGCGCTATCTCCAAAGAAGTGCACAAGGCGGTCAAAGAAGCGCAAAAAGAAGATACACAAAAGGAAAAATAGCATACCC
>CAZMCZ010000067.1:0-5059 GCA_964565145.1 uncultured Pseudobdellovibrionaceae bacterium
AAGACGATTCCCGAGCGTTGCTCTGACAAAACATGCCCCAACCACCGGCCGGACAAGCTTGCAAAAGAAAAGAAATAAAACAAGTAAAAAATCAATTTTTATAACCGCTCACACGGATAACATTAACGGGGCACGCATCAGCGGCCTTGATGTTATCAGCAAGCTGATCTTCATCAATCTGCGCAACCATAAACTCATCACCGTGCCACACCGCGCCTTTGAGATCGGACTTGCCATCGTGTTCATTCATCTTCCAATTACATTTGGCAAGCAGAGCACAGGACCCACAGCCGATGCATCCGTTACGTTTATGACTGATTGTGATTTTCTTTGTGCCCATGTGTTTACTCTTTACCAATTCTCAATATCCGATACGCAACCATCACTTGTCCTTTCGCGTTCGCACGACATAGACCTTATCATTTTTCCGCACACGCTCTGAGACGGCAAATGTGATGACGTCGCCTTTGGTTGCGGTTTTTGCGTTTTTACCGTCAACACGCAGTCCGTCAATCGTTCCCTCCAATGTCCCCGTTGTTGCGCCAATAATGAGATAATCATCACCATCACAAACCTCTACACCGGCAGTAATCGTTACTTCCGCGATAGACGGTTTCACAAAGTAATGCGTCACCAATCCGATAAACTCCTTTTCTTGCGTCGCTTTGGAACCATAGACATCACTATACTCGCCAAGTTCCTTTCCAAGATAATAATTTCCCTTTGAGAGTTTACGATTAAAAACCTTTTTCAGTGATGCAAGATACGCTTTCTTTTTTTCTTTCGTATATGTCCCATCTGCGATATCTTGCAGTGCGTTTTTATATGTCCGTACTACCGTATGCACATACTCCGGTGAGCGTCCGCGACCCTCAATCTTCATCACCAACACGCCGGCATCCAAAAGTTCATCAAGGAAATCAATCGTACAAATATCAGCGGCACTCATCACGTAGTGGTTGTCAATGACAAGCTCTTTCCCCGTATCCATATCCGTTACTTTGTATTTACCACGACAATTCTGCCGACACGCACCACGGTTGGCGCTTGCATTGTCTGTATAAAGACTCATATAGCAACGCCCGGACTGTGCCACACAAAGCGCCCCGTGGACAAACGCCTCAATCTCCATCACGCGCCCCTCAGAGCCAAGCAGTTGTTCCGCCTGAATCTTATCATAAATATCTTTGATCTGTGGTAGTGTGAGCTCTCGCGCAAGGACAACACGATTTGTAAGCTTCGCAAAAAACTTTAAACTCTCGTAATTTGAAATAGAAAACTGCACACTCAAATGCACCGGCATGCCAATCTCATTGCAATATCCTACACAAGCAAAATCAAACGCAATGATTGCATCAATGCCGTTTTCTTTTGCCGCATCCACGATCATCCGCATCACATGTGTATCATGATCATAGAGCAGTGTATTGACGGCAAGGTATGCCTTTACGTCGCTCGCATGGCACTGCTGTGCGATCTTTGTCAAATCTTCAAGCGTAAAATTTGCCGCCGCCTTGGCGCGCATATTGAGCTGTGTTACACCAAAGTAAATACTATCCGCACCGGCGCGAATTGCCGTTGTGAGCGACTCATAACTGCCGGCCGGCGCCATAATTTCTGCTTCTGTCGGTTTAATCATAATCAACCATAAAAAACGATGTTACCCAAACAATAAAATACCGTCTCTGTAGCGTATCAAATAATCATCTTTTTGCCAAGCGTTTTTGCACACGACCTGATCAAAATCATCAGAATAATCGTTTCTATAATCCCCACAAGCCACGCTGATTTTCTCGTGCTTCGCGCTCTAATCTTTCAAAAATACGAACATGTTTTACATCCGGTGGAAAAGTCACAAAACGTGCATAGCCCGCCCTAATCATCTCTGCATTCACCCATAAATCCCCCACGTAGATGTGTCGCAATAACCGCCCGTAACGATCTCGCTCTGACACATCTTTTTCCATGCGAATATTTTTCCCCTCAATGAGTTCTCGTAATTGTTGTGTCGCTTCTCTGTAATAAGGCTCGCCACGTTCCGGCGTATCAATACCGATTAGTCGCACATGCTCTCCACCACTGATAATCATCGTATCCCCATCAATAATATGCGTGACATGCACCGTGCCATCATCATCTGCACTCACAGAGTCCTGCGCACTCGTACCGTCGCCCACGCTTTCAGGCATTGCATTTTGCCGTGCAAGTGTCGTAATCGCAACACCGACAAGAATACCAAGGATAAAAATAATAACCGTTCCGTTACGTTTAAAGACATTCATAAAACTACGTTAAACCATAATAGGCTGTAATCGCTTGACGCAGATCCTGCAAGGTCTGATCAAAGACCGCGTCATCTTCTTGCAAAAGCGTCATGCGAAAACCGTCTTGCCGTGCACCAAAACCCGATAGTGGCACGACACAGATATTTTTTGCACCAAGCAGTGCATAAGCGAAGTGTACATCGGCCATCAAACCCTTCTGTGATCGCAGGCGATTGATATGCGCGGAAATCGCCGGATCGTCAATCGGTATCACCCCATCAGGAGAAAGGTCCAAAAGCTCAATCACGGCATAAAAAACACCCTTTGGTCGCACAAAACGTACCATCGGCAGTGTGCCAAGCACCTCAGCAACGGCATCGGCGCGACGATTGTATTTTGTAATACGGTTCTGAAGATGGTGAGGGAAACGCCGATCCGCAAAAATATCCGGAAAAACTTTTTGTGGCAGTGTTGTCGAGCAAACCTCCATCATCTTTGACAAAAGAATCGTATCCACAAACGCGCGAAACGTATCATCTTTATCAGCATTATAAAACTCCAGCCATCCACAGCGCGCTCCGGGCCATGGAATATCCTTGCTAATGCCCTTCATGGAAATCCCCGGTACGTCATCACCGATAATCTCGGCAAGTAATGTCATCTCCTCTCCCTCAAAAACAAGATTATGATAAATCTCATCAAAAATCACAAAAAGGTCGTATTTTTTGGCAAGGGCGATAATGCGCTCCAAGACAGCGCGACTGTGCAGTGCGCCGGTAGGATTATTTGGGTTAATGACAAGAATTGCCGTAATATCTTTGTGCTGTTGGATGAGCTGTTCCATTTCCGCAACATCCGGATCCCAATCCTTTTCCGGTAATAATTGATAGCCGATAAATGGCTTCCCTGCGTGGACACGTTCTGCTGTTGCATGTGTCGGATATGTCGGACACGGCACGAGAACACGCGCTTCTTGTGGGAGGTTATTGAACAGGCGATTAATCGCCTCACCGAGCCCATTAAAAAAGAGAATGTCCTTATCCGGATCACAGTGTACGTCATCCGGTAATTGCGCAGCGACAAAATGTCGCGCTTGGGCATCACCACGTGTATCCGTATATGCATAGGTCTGTGCATGCCTTAGCGCATGATGGATATAGTCCTCTGCCCAGTCCGGAATACGCTCCCCCTGCGCAATAGGATCACCGATATTTTCCCAGATCATCGGCCTGCCACGTAACTGCTCTATGTATTGTGCTTCCACGGCCATTTCACGAATGGGATATGCCAATAGCGCACGATCGGTACGTAATAAATTTTTTCGCATAAATCATTATAAGAGATAAACCCATTATACCATCAATACACTCTTTTTTAATAAAAAAAGGCATGGTACAACATCGCACCATGCCTTCTATCAAACTTACAAAAATTGAGATGCCGCTGTAGCCACCTCTGATCGTTCTCCTTCTGTGAGGTGAACGTGAGAGACAAACGGCAAATGTCCCATTTGAGAGATAATATGTGTCAAACCACTGGAACGTTTTGTAAGATACGTACTCTCAGCAATTTGACCAATATCACCTGTAAGGATGACCTTGGTATTTCCACCGATTCTGGTGAGAAATAACTTAGCTTGTGGCACAGTGAGATTTTGTACCTCATCGCAGATGACAAACCCACGATATGTCACGCCAAGATCAAAGTTGATCGGTTTAATGCGTATTTTACCATCCGCATGACATAACACATCAAAAGGCTCAGCTTTTAACTTATGCTTCTTGAGGCTTTCAGCGATAACATCATAATTGCTTTCAATCGCCTCTTTATACGGTCCCATTTTCTCATCGAGCGTTCCAGGTAAAAATCCCAGACCCTCCGCAGCTTGATCTGTCGGCCGAACAATACGTATAATGCCCTTGCGATGCATTTGTGCATGCATTCCGATTGCCAGAGCTTCTAAAGTCTTGCCCGTTCCGGCGCCACCGGTAAGAATGAGAACCTTAATACGATCATCCATTGCCAGACGAAATGCCAAATCCTGTCCCAAATTGCGTGGCGTGAAATAATGTTGCTTTTTCATCTCATCATCAGGCAAATAATGCAACCGTCTATCAAAAAAGACTGCGGGAAGAAGTTTTGAATCATCGTCAAGACGCACAAAGACCGCTTCTCCAGGGAGTGAATCACCTTTTACGACAACACCCCGACTATAAAAATCAGTTGATTGTTCTGGATCAACATCAATCACCGTTGGTTCTTTATAAAGCCTCTCTAAATCATCAGTATAGTTATCCGCCCTATACTCTTCCGAGGCAAGTCTATATGCGTGAGCTTTTGCACGCACTGTGCCATCATTTGTCACAATAGTAACACGATTGGCATACTTTGGATCATGTTTATAACGCAACCCAACCATGATAATGCGATTATCTGGTTTGCCCAAGTCAAGCGACTTGTATTTTTTAATAAGATTTGCATCACGTGGCTCATGGTCCAAAATCAATTGGCCACCATCTTTCAAAGAAATGATATCACCTGCATTAGCCCCATTGATCAAGCGTAACAGCGCTCTTATGGCCTCTCGTGCGGGATATCCCGTTCTTTCTTTTGATTTATGATTATCCAGTTCTTCAAGAACTATCATTGGCACGATACAAACGTGATCTGAAAACTTATTAACAGCCCGCGGATCATTAATAAGCACATTTGTATCTAAAACAAAAACTTTTTTTGTCATTTTCTTCTCCTGTTTTTAAAGTACACGTTATTCACTATATGTGAATATTCAACTA
>CAZMCZ010000068.1:0-4737 GCA_964565145.1 uncultured Pseudobdellovibrionaceae bacterium
ATTCTTACAAATACTACCGATACGACACAAGTCCTGACGATTTTTGTGGCGCCCAATGACCATACACGTTCTGATGAGAACGTATCATCAGATGCTGATGCGTCAGAGTATGCTTTTTCCTCATTGCGGTTTTTTGTGGATCCGCCACCGGAGGATTATCAAAAGCTTTGGGCAGATAATCATTATAGTATCAGCGCACTATGCTCACAAGCGCATGATGAGGCCTTGGATGCGTGGTGTGCCGGCACTGCGCAGGCACACATTAGACTTGCTCCCAAAGAATCGGCACATGTGCGCTACAGTGTTTCTTTTGACGCTACACTTAAGGCGCGCGAAGAAAATGTCCTTGTGGTGCGTTATCACTCTGCACAAGATACTGATGCGCATGCTCAGCAAGTCGTGCGTACGATGATCTATGACCCGCCACTTATACATCGCCATGAAATTCGTATTGCATCTTTTCACATGGTACGTAATGGTATCGGTAAAGATGTTTGGCGCTGGATGCGTAATGGTTTTTGTCAGACATATGATGCCACTGTGCGTGTAAAAAACGATAGTATCAATCAACGCAGTGATCCGTTGCCTTATCGCGTGGCGCTTGTGGTAAATCCGGTGCGGTTTTTTGCACCATGGACACGCACACAAGACTCCAGTATCGGAGCGGACGCGACGGGAGAACATGTTTTCCATGATGTGTGCTTACCACGGTTTGGGCGTGTTTTGGTGCATGCTACGGTAGCGTATCGTGATGAGCGCGATCAGGAAAAAACCTTTGCGACAGAGCCAATTGATTTTTTTCTTTTTCCTGTGGGAGAGTTTCTTGTGCTTGGAGGCATCGCTGTTTTTTTCTGGTGGCTTTTGCGACGGTTTTTATTTCGGAAGAAAAACACACAACCCCAACAAACAAGCAAAAGCACATCACTAGCAGAAACATCGCCACAACAGGAAAAAAATCATGACAAAAAGAATCACAAAGTCATTAATACGCCATTAGCGCACAGACCAAAGGCGCAAACGACAAAAATAGTGTATAATGATAGTACTATGACACACAACAAGCATAAGACAAAAACAGATACCGATCTTAGCTGGATGCAAGAGGATGATACCTTTGCCGATGCATTGAAAGTACAGGAGCGACGGTTGAATCGGCGCATCGTCGCCGTGCTTATTTTGCTTCCGGCAATTATTATCGGTGGATTGTATCTGCTGTTGCGACAGCAAAATATCGCACTTACACAAACCGATCAACAGGGCGTTTCCATTGCGACGCTGATTGAAGAAGAGCCATCCGAGACAACAAATACACAACAAGAAACAGAGCAAAAGTCTGAATCAGAGGATGGTGATGCACAAGCAGAAGCATTGCCACCAATTCAAAAACCAGAGCAGACACGTGTTCGCGTCCTCAATGCCGGCGCACATACCGGCGCTGCCGGTGCATTGACCAAGATATTGCATGAGGCGGGATATGATACACAGAGTGCAGATAACGCAAAAGAAAACAGTGAGGGTGTTATCATCTATGCTACGCCGGAGTATATGCGTGCCGCAGAGGCCTTGCGTACTATTGTGCGCAAAGATCGTCAAGATGATGTCGTCACAGAGTCAGCCACACAAGCAAAGGCGGCGGATGCTGATATTGTTGTTGTACTTGGTCGTCCCGGCAAAGAGACGCCACCACCGGAAGCATCTGTTGAAAATGCTGATAATGCCTCACAAGACAGCACCACAAAAAAAGAGCAAGACAGCACCACAAAGGATATTACCGTGCAAGTACTTGATGGGGGATTTGCACAAGATGATGCCAAGAAGGTTCAAGCGCTTTTAGAAAGTCGGGGATACAAAACACCTCCAATCAAAAAGGCGCAACATCAAACAAAGAAAAACATCGTCTATTATGCGCCGGAGGTGAAATCCTCCATAAAGGATATCATCGATGAAGTTTCATCTCTGCGACCGGCTGTGGAAGATGATGAAGCAGAATCTGTGGCAAAGCGCTACGATGCGGATGTGGTTTTTGTTGTCGGAACGCCATAGCATTTAGCAAAAAAGTTTACGATGAAATTTATCACACAACGACCATACCACAGTCTTTCAGTAAAAGACACTCTTGAGGCGTTGCACACAAGTGTCAATGGGCTTACATCATTTGAAGCGACGGGACGGGGCGTACAATTTGGTAAAAATATTTTTGCAAAAGATCGACGACATTCTTGGGTTACAATACTCTGGCGACAATTTAGCAATCCGTTGGTTATTATTATCGCTCTTGCCGCCATCGTATCATTTTTTCTTGGTCGGCATATAGATGCTTATTTTATCGTATCGGTTATCATCATTAATGCCGTTGTCGGTTTTTTGCAAGAATACAAGGCACAAAATGCCCTTAACGCGCTTGCGCATACGATGACACCAATGGCGCGCGTTGTGCGATCAGGGACGCGTAAAATGATTCCCGCAGAGGACCTCGTCTATGGTGATATCGTTTTGCTTTCTGCCGGAGATCATGTCCCGGCAGACGGACGCATCATAGAAACAGAGGAACTATATGTCGATGAATCTATTTTGACGGGGGAGTGGATTGACATTGAAAAATCAACACAGTCCGTCGCGGAAAAAACAGATCTCGCAGAACGTTCTTCTATGGTGTTTGCCGGGTCCCATATCACAAACGGAACAGGGCGGTTTGTCGTTAGCGCAATCGGTTCACATACGGAATTGGGAAAGATTGCACAATTAGTTCGTGATGAGGATGAAACAGAAGAGCCTCTCGCGCGTAAATTCAGAGCACTCTCTCACAAAATTGGTCTTGTGGTTCTTTTTGGTATTCTTCTTTTTGCACTGTTGGGCTTTTTGCGTGGGCAATCGCTTATCGATTTGTTTGTAACAGCGACAGCACTTGTCGTTAGCGCGATTCCGGAGGGACTGCTTCCCGCTGTGACGATTGTTATGATCTTTGGTGTTCGTCGTCTTGCACAAAAGAAGGCGCTTGTGCGTCGACTTGGCGTCACAGAAACCATTGGCGCTATTAGTGTGATTTGCACCGACAAAACGGGGACATTAACAACGGGACAAATGCGTGTTTCACATGTTTTGACTGGTACGAATGAGCTTTTTGAAAACCATACAAAAAATGAGCAACACGTTACGACATCACCGATACATTTGCGTGCATTGGAAATTGGTGGCATTGTGAACGATGCCTTTGTGCAAAATCCACATGAAGAATTGGAAAAATGGTCACTGCAGGGGCGACCAACCGATCAAGCGCTTCTGTTGGCGGCATTGCAAGCGGGCATTGATGTGGAAAAAATGACACAAAAACATAAACGTCTGGCGCGCATTCCATTTTCTTCTGCGCGCAAATTTGCCGCGCATGTCTATGCCAATGCCACCACACAAACGGCAACGCTTTTTGTTTTGGGAGCTCCGGAAATCATTCTTCGCGATGCAGAACATGTGATGTTGGATGCGGATACAACGACAGCACTTACCAAAAAGAAGCGTGAACAACTTCATGCGCGCCTGGAAGAATTGACACGGCAGGGATTACGTGTTGTCGCATGTGCGCAAAAGACTCTGCAACGCAACGAGCTCAAGAAAAAGGACACGTCATACATCAAGGAATTATCGCTTGTTGGATTTATCGCAATCAAAGATCCTGTGCGAGATGATGTAAAAACATCACTTGCGCGTGCAAAAAAAGCGGGTATTCGGCCACTTATCATTACGGGAGATCATGCACAGACGGCAGTAGCAATTATACGAGCGCTGGATTGGTATGTCGCGCCAGAACATATTTGCACCGGCAAAGAATTAGAGGAGATGTCTGCATCGGCATTGCAAAAGGCTGTGGAACACATGATTATTTTTGCACGTGTTTCACCGGAACATAAAATCCGTATTGTCCATGCATTGCAGGAGCGTGGTGAAATTGTGGCAATGGTTGGTGATGGTGTTAATGACGCGCCGGCACTCAAAGCCGCCCATGTCGGCATTAGTATGGGTGGCGGTGCCGATCTTACAAAAAGTGTTGCAGATATTGTCCTTTTAGATAGTAGTTTTACAACGATTATTGATGCCGTTGAGCAAGGACGTGTTCTCTTTGATAATATTCGTCGCATCATTATCTACTTACTTGCCGATGATTTTTCGGAACTCTTTCTCTTTTTTGTCGCGATGCTTTTTGGGCTACCGCTTCCGCTTGTCGCCGCACAGATTTTGTGGATTAATCTCGTAGAGGATTCCTTTCCCAATATCGCATTGACGACTGAACAAGACACAAAAGGCATTATGGATGTGCCACCTCGCAAACAAAATGAACCAATCATCGCACCATCGTATAAAAAATTCATGTTTGTTATTTTTGTGGTGTCAGGCATTGCCGCCGTCGGGCTTTTTCTTGGCACGTTATTTCTTACGCAGAATCTTGCTCTTGCACAGACGAGTACATTTATCCTTATTGCGGTTGACTCGTTGGCAATGGTCTATGTTTTGCGAAGTTTTCGCAGAAGTATTTTTCGTCGTGATATTTTTGCCAATCATTATATCAACTGGGCGGTGTTGTTCTCACTTTTTTTACTCGTGTTGGCGCTTCTTTTTGCGCCACTGCGTAGCATATTACACACGACTGTTCTTTCTCCGATGGTTTGGCTTTTGATTGGGGGCATCACGTTTGCAGAAATCCTCATTATAGAATATGCAAAGAAGCATTTTTTCTTTGCTCACAAA
>CAZMCZ010000069.1:0-4727 GCA_964565145.1 uncultured Pseudobdellovibrionaceae bacterium
CACACTCTCACGCGCTGCGCGTGCCATCGCCTCTGTGTCAATCGTATAAAGTGCATTGATTTTTTCTCTCAAATCATCACAACGACCCGGCGCATAAAGAAATCCATTCACGCCATCCCTGATACGCTCGGGCATGCCCCCGAGATCTGAAGCAATGACAATCACGCCCGATGCCAGCGCTTCCAAAAGCGCATAAGGCATATTTTCATAGCACGCACTGGCCATTACGGTAGCCCGTGCACCGCAAATCCATCGTCGCAAATCATCGCCACGTTGATATCCCGGGAAAAACACACGTGAAGCAACACCACGTTCTTGTGCCCGCGCGCGCAAAACTTCTTTCTGATCGCCCTCACCGACAAAGACAAGATTTTTTGCGCGAGACTGCGCAAAGGCATCCACCAAAAGAGTAAGGCCTTTCTCCGGTGATAAACGCCCAAAATACAAGATGTAATCATCCGGCATCTCGGCAAATGGCGCGCTTTTTGTGCATGGCGCAAAAAACATCTCCTGCAACGGCTGTGGCACATGGAGGATTTCCTTCTGAAAGCCTTTTTGGTGGTAAATGCGCGCAAGAAATTTACTTGGCGCGATATAGACATCAACGTTTTCAAATGTACCCAAAAACTTATGGATATAGTGTTCCAGTGTACAGATCATGCTTTTTGAATACGTATCCTTTACACAACGATCGGCAACACAGCGCCAAGCAGGCTTGTCCCAAATGCGACCACGCACGAGCATATTATAATTGGGAGAAACATGTTTGAAATCATGAAGCGTCATCACCATGGGGATGTTACGTTTGTGTAACGTCCAAATAATCGCGGGTGAAATCTGATGATAAATCAAATGCATATGCACAACGTCCGGCTGAAAATCATCAAGAAGTTTTATGAGATTTTTTTGTGCCTTGCGATTCCAAATCATCCGCGAGGCGATGGCAACTTTTTGAAACCATGCATAATCTTCTTTGCGCAAGTCAACCTGCGGGACAAAGTACTTAGACCAAGGAGAGGCGACATTGTCCGGATGTTGCATCGAAAAAAACGCCACCCGATGTCCCGCAGCTTCCAATGCCTGTGCCGTATCAAAATACGCACGTTCCGCTCCACCAAAAACATGATGGAATTTATCAATGAGAAGGACGTTCACAAAATAATAATCTTAATCAATTCTTTTTGAAAAATACCGCAATATACGCTATGATACACATAGCGCAATTATGGCAATGCTTTCTTCTTACTACATTATACACTATGTCATCCCCCTTTTCATTATCCATAGCAGACACCAGAGAGAAAATCCTCCTCTATGGACTTTTTGCATTGTTGCTCATACGAAGTAGCATTGACTATATCGGTCTTTTTGTCCATCTCAACCTTCCTCTCCTCGGCACGCTGTCCCTCTCACAACTTTTTGCTCTTAGCGTCATCCCGCTAATGTTTTTATTTTTCTTTTTTTATTTCCATCATCTGACACAGACACCATTCCTCCTTCCCTTTGTACTGATGATCGTGCTTGCGGCTGTTACCATTCCTTTTTCTCCACTCCCCAACACGCAACTTGCCCTCTATGAAATTTTACGCATTGCAAGCATTGTTTTTATCTATGCGCTCAGTTATAGCGTTATTACAACACGTGAGCGCTTTTTCGCTCTGGCGCACGTCATCCTTCTGATTGCACTCATCCCGCTTCTTTTTGCCGGTATACAATTTATTTTTGGCGTTGGTTATACCGATGTTGCTTTTAGCGAATTACGCATTTTTGGATCATTTACACATCCAAACATCTATGGCACATTTCTTCTGGTGATCATTACCACGGCACTCATTGTCCTGAGCGGATCACAGACAAAAAAGATGACTGCCATTGCCCTTGGGATGCTTGTGCTCAATTTCGGAGCACTCACACTAACGTTTACACGCATTGCCTGGCTTGTGGGGATGATCATGATTGCTCTGTACATCCTTGTAAAAAACCGTCTTCTCGTTCTTCCCTTTTTCATCCTTGTGATAAGCGCCTACCTCTTTGTACCCCAGATCCACGATCGCATCCACGAAGCAATGACGCTCTCACCTGACAGCTCTCTTGTGTGGCGCTTCAACCTCTGGCATGACACTGTTTTTGTGACAACGAGTGACGGCCATGCACTCTTTGGTAATGGCACGGGCACCTTTATGGATCTCGCACAAAGCATCCGAGGCGACCTCTTTGGGGATCTGGAACCCCACAATGAATACGTTCGCGCCTACGTAGAGAATGGACTGATTGGACTTGGCATTTTCCTCTTTTACACCATAACGTTTCTCATCGTTACGGCAAAAAACGCCCTGCACGCACCAACGCGCATCGGGCGCAATGTCTTTTTTCTCCTCAATGTCCTTTTCATCGCGCTTAGCATCGCCTCTCTCACAGATCACATCTTCCGTTCAACGCCACTGCAGTGGATACTGATGGCGCTAGTGGGCGGTGCCTTAGCGACCTTTGCTCGCAAAAGCACACCATCAACCACTCATTCTGCCCCCTACATCTAAAAGAGAAAAAGATTCACAATACTAAACAACGCGCGACAAGCGATAAAAGTACACAAACGCCATCGAAAACACCACGCTAAATAATCCGGCAAACAGCGCATCGGCCACACCATTTCGTGTAAAAAGAAGCGGACCACTAATGACACGAATAGAAATGTAATCGTCAATATTTCCATCATCTTCTTCGTACTCTTCTATCGTGTCGCCATTCTCGTTTTTGACAACGACAACTTTTTTCTTTACGGTGTTTTTGCCACCATACATGCCATTATCTTTTGTGATGAGCGTTGCGACATCTTTTGCAATCGCACGTGTCTTCTCCACATCATCACCACGCACATAGAGACTAAACCCGCCGTGTGTCGTAACATCATCAATCCACACCATCGTGCGCCACGCGCGCAAGCGCTCTTGTCGATCTTGTGGCAGAAGTTCTTTTAGTGCAGGATTTTTTGTCATAACTTTCTGCATAAACTCTTCACTTGCCACTGTTTCAGCCATGGCGTTTGCGATATATTCCGACGCCTTAAAAAGCGCGTAGTAATCTTCGGTCTGGATATGTTGCACAATTTGAAAATCTGTGCGAATGGTGTGTCGCGCCGACGCACGATAAAAAACAATCGCCATAACGCCCAAAGAAATGATAAAAATAGTGATTGTCACCTTAAGATACTGCATAATGTCAAAAAATAAAGGAGATAAATAATACTGTCATTATACCACCGCATACATTGCCTATGCAATACCAAAAGACTGCTCAAAAACAGACCGATGACGTCTTCTTATCACTGTAAAGCGGACGCATCCTTATGCTGATGCCTCCCAATGGCGCCTTTTAAAAATGCCACGTACGCTTTGTTTTGCGCATGTTGTGTTGTGTAGTTTTTCATGGTTTTGTGATAGGCTTTTTGTCCCATTGTTTTGCGCATGTCACTGTGTTCTATGAGAAGCGATAACTTTTCTATCCATTCATCGGTGTTTTTTGCCACAAATCCATCCACACCATCGTCAATGGCGTTTCTATACGTTTGATTGTCAACTGCCACGGTTGGCACCTTTACGATACCGGCCTCAAAAAATTTCAGTTCTGATTTTGCCTCACAAAATGGATTATCATATTCCAACGGCGCAAGATTGATATCACATTGTGCGATATGTGCAAAATGTTTTTTGCGCTCCACATACGGCAATTGCTTAATGCGATCACCAAACGTCTGCACCAATATACTCTCCACATCAAGCGGACCCACCAGCAGAAGCTCGACGTTGTCGTATTTTTGCATCACATGCATCAGCGCATCGGTAATAACTGCAAAGTCCTTGTTATGACTGATCGTACCGCTAAAATAGCCCAATCGCACTGTGTGGGACGTGCGACGGATTGCTTCCCTGCTTTTTTGCGCGTTGTACACATCCTCAATCGATAGTTTGTTTGGCACGATGAAAACCTCCTTTCCCCGCGCACGTAGTTTATCTGCCAGAAACTGCGTTGTCGTTGTGGCGACGTTGACATAATCATCTGCAAGAATCTCCCCACCAACGCCATTATCATAAAGTTTTTTCTCCAAAGAATTCATTTTCTCATAATAATCCATGTGTTTTAAGTATTGCGGATCATAGACCAAATCATCCGTTTCAAAAATAATCGTTTTGTGTTGTTGTTTAATTTGTGCGATTAATCTTGCAACATTTTTTGTATACAGCACTCTGTGCATGACAAACACAGAAAATTGATCTGCGTAGCGCACGAGCCGTGGATTGTCCTGTACGGTGACAGAACAGCGAAAACCTTGCAGAGTTAACTCTTGAGCAACATGTGTGGTGCGGTAGCGCGCGCTATCACCCACACCGCCGGAAATAAATAGAATGTCCCCACTTTTTACGGGACGAAAGAGCATCGCAAAAGCCTGTAAAACGCGTTTAGATCCATTGAAAAATCCATCACGCTTAATAACGTTCCACGATTTGCCTATTTTGATAAGAAATGTTTTCATTTGTTTATTGTGTCACAACCAATTCTTTTGTGCTACCAGTATCTTTTAATGCAAAAACCGCATCTGATGCAAGGTCAATGTGTTTTGTGTACGTCGTACCGTCAGATGTGATGACCGTTACAGTCACCGGTATGATCCCAACACCCGATTGTTTTTGGATTTTAAGTTTATAATTATCTTCTGTAATACTCTCCGG
>CAZMCZ010000070.1:0-4686 GCA_964565145.1 uncultured Pseudobdellovibrionaceae bacterium
TTATGAAAAAGAAAATAATTTGGATTATTGTTGCCGTGGGTATCATCGGACTGGGTGCGTGGTTTTTTCTGCGTGATAAATCTTCCGCGCCACCGGAGTCTTATACGGTAGACACCGGCACCGTCACCTCAAGCGTTAGCGTCAATGCCAAGCTCACGCCAATGACCTATGCCAATATCGGCGCAGAAGCCGTTGCAAAAGTTGCAAACGTCAACGTTGCCGTCGGCGACCACGTAAAAAAAGGTCAGGTCTTGCTTACGCTTGACCGAGCCGATTTGTGGCAACGCATCGCTGCGGCAAAAATCGCCGTTACACGAGCAGAAATTGCAGAGCGTGCCATGCGCCTCAAAAGCGCCCACGCAACCAAAGCGCAAAAACTTGATCGCAAAAAAGCCACAGAGCAGGCACGCATCCATCTGCGTGAACTCTATGCGCTCGCCGCCAAGGGTGTGCTAACAGCGCCTCTTGATGGTGTTGTCTCTGTCCAAAATGCGCACGTCGGTGAACTCGCAACGGGAACACGCACCGGACCAATCATCCGCATCATTGATCCAAAAAGTCTGGAGATTGAAGCGTATATTTCTGAGTCTGACATCGTTGACTTACATGTTGGACAAGAAGCGCAGATGACGTTTGACGCATTAAATGGTACACCACGCAAGGCGCATATCACACACATTGACCCCGAAGCAACGTCCATTCAAGATGTGGTGTATTTCCGTGTACGTTTTGCGCTAGATGAAACTGATGAGCGACTGCGTCCCGGTATGAGCGGTGATATTGATATCATCACAAAACAATCCGATGACGCTGTGCGCATTCCATTGCGCTTTATCCGACGCGATGATGCGGGCACGTATGTCTTTATCAAAAAAGAGGGGTCATCTGCCGATAACACGGACTATATCAAAAAATACATCACTATCGGCACGGAAGGCGATGATGGTTTTGTCGCCGTGTCCGATGGGCTGGCATCCGGCACAACCATTTACCTTCTCACAGAAGAATCCTAATAACGTTTTATGAGCACACAAGAACAAAATGCGGATTTGCTCATTTCTTGCAAAAAACTGACAAAAACATTCTCTACCGGCAAGACTCAAACACACGCGCTTGTTGATGCGACGTGTGATATTGCGCGCGGTGAATTCGTCGCCATCATGGGTCCCAGCGGAAGCGGGAAATCCACACTCATGCACATCCTCTCATTTCTTGAAAAGCCAACATCCGGCACCTACACCTTTGATGGCAAGGATGCGCTGACCTTTGATGATGCCACACTGGCACGCTTGCGCAATCAGGAAATCGGCTTTGTCTTTCAAGCATTCAATCTCCTCCCACACCTCAGTGTCTGGGACAATGTTGAATTGCCACTGCTCTATGACTTTTACACGCCGAGCAAAAACCGCAAAAAAATCCATCACGAACGTATCGCTACGGCGCTCTCTGCCGTCAATCTCACACATCGCAAAAACCATCGTGCACAATTCCTCTCCGGTGGCGAAAAACAACGCGTCGCAATTGCGCGTGCACTGGTCAATGAGCCAACGGTTATTTTTGCAGATGAGCCAACGGGCAACCTTGACTCTACGGCGGGCTTAAGCGTGATGCACACACTGCAAAAACTCCACGACCAAGGACACACGATCATCATGGTAACGCATGAGCAAGCAACAGCCGAACACGCCTCCCGGATCCTCATGCTCAAAGATGGCGTTTTGACACATGACGCAGAAGTGGCCAACCGTCGCTTCGCCGAGCGTGAGCATACTCTTAAATAATACCCTCATGCGCACTATCCTCCTCTCTTTTGTGATGACATGGCAAAATATCCTCGCAGCGAAACTGCGAACCTTTTTGACGATTCTTGGTATTATCATCGGCATTGCTTCAATCATTGTCGTGATGAGTGCCGGCTCCAGTGCGCAAAACCTCTTGCTCAGTCAAATTCGCAACATCGGCTCCAATCTTATCGCCATCCTTCCGGGAGCATCTTCCGATACTGACCCGCCCGCCATGGCTTTTGGCATTGTCTCCACAACGCTCACTGAAAATGATGTCGTCCAGCTTCGCAACAAAACAAATTTTCCCCACATCCTAGATGTCTCCGGCTATGTATCGTCAAAGCAAACCGTACGCGCAAACGGCAAAAAAAACACCTATGAAATCCAAGGCGTTGATCCCGACATGATCAATATAGAAAACGCAACACTTGCATCAGGACGCTTTATCTCCGACGACGAAAATGCTCGCGGTGCGCGCGTTGCGGTGCTTGGTGCAGACATTGCGACCTTTTTTTTCTCACAAGAAAATCCCCTCGGGAAGACGCTCCACATCAAAGGCAACAACTACCGCATTATCGGCACTCTCAAAAAACGTGGCAAAAGTTTTGCCGGGAATTTTGATGAGACCATCTACATCCCCCTCACAACGGCACAAAATATCTTGATGGGCATTAATTATCTGACATTTGCGCGACTCCGTGTTGACGATGAAGATCATATCGCATCGACAAAAGACAATATCCGCCGCGTCCTAAAATCACGTCATCACATCCCACCAAAAGAAGATCCCGATTTTTCTGTGCGTGACATCACATCGGCAATTCGCATCCTCTCCAATATCACCAACGTGATGAAATACTTTCTCGTTACGGTTGCGGGTATTGCGCTTCTCGTCGGTGGTATCGGCGTTATGAATATGATGCTTATCACGCTCAATAAACGTATTCGTGAGATTGGCCTGCGCGTTGCTCTGGGTGCACGCACGATTGATATCGCGCTTCAATTTCTTGCAGAGTCCGTCCTCATTTCCCTCCTTGGCGGTGTCATCGGTAGCATTATCGGCTTTGGCATCATTAATGTCATTGCCACCATCGCACACCGTTTTGACCTTGTAGACTGGATCGCCGTACACAATCCTGTCATCTACCTGATCGCCTTTGCTCTTGCCGGTACCATTGGTATAATCTTTGGCATTTATCCGGCACTCAAAGCCACAAAAATTAGTCCTATGGAAGCTCTACGCTATGAATAAAACACCATTGTACAATTGGACCTATTATTTCCGCATTACCATCATCGCGCTCAAAGCGCTTGTGCAGGATTTTTGGCGTAGCGCACTTTCTCTGCTGGGCATTGTTGTAAGCATCATTGCCATCATGATTGTCGTCACACTTGGAGCAAACGTCAATCTCTATATCCAAAACCAAATTGCCATCTTTGGACCGGATGCCATTCACGTAGAGGTGCAAGTCCCGACAAAAAACGTTCGCATTAATGTCGGCGATGTGGCCGGTCGTGCACAAATCACAACACTCACCCCAAAAGATGCCGAAGCGCTACGCAAGCTCCCCGACATAAAAACAGCAAGTGTCGGCGTCATCTCACAGGCACGTATCCAACATGGAAACGTCAGCAAACACGTCATGCTCCTTGGGTCCGATCATTTTGCGCCACAAACAGACAGCGGGCTTGTCCTTGCCAGCGGACGTTTCATCAGCGCGGAAGATGTCGTCGGCAAGGCCAATGTGCTTGTCCTCGGAGCCAATATCGCGCATGACTTTTTTGGCTCTACTGTCGCCACGGGAAAGCGTGTTCGTGTCAATGGCACGACATATCGCATTATCGGCGTCGTCAAAAAACGTGGCGCCCTCTTTGGATTTAATTATGATGATCTCGCCTATATGCCCTATACGACGCTCACTGAAAAACTAATGGGTATAGATCACCTTGCCTATATCACACTCAAAACCGGTAATGCCCACACCGTCGATCAATCTGCAAAAAACGTTCGTGCGCTTCTCCAGTTACGACACAAAACCAACGGCCCGGGTGAAGATGATTTTATCGTCACCACAATGCAAGAAGCGCAGGATCTCATCGGAAACATCGTCCAAGCTATTTCCATCCTCCTCATTGCGCTTGCCAGTATCTCCATTCTCGTCGGTGGTGTCGGTATCATGAATATGATGCTCATGAGCGTCGAAGAGCGCAAGCGCGAAATTGGCCTGCGCGTTGCGCTGGGTGCGCGTCGCAGTGATATTTTGGTACAATTTCTCATCGAGTCTATTATGATTTCACTTGTCGCCGCAGTAATCGGTATTTTCATATCTTTTCTCCTACTCTATGGTGTCGGCACCTTTGCCGTGGCACATGGCTTTGTCGCATCCTTTACTATTCCACTGTCTGCTGTGGCGCTTTCCACCGGATTTTCTATCGTCTCAGGTATTCTTTTTGGTGTTTACCCGGCGCGCACAGCGGCAAAAATCCAGCCCATTAACGCCATGAAATCATAAGAATTTCCGCTCTAAAGAAAAACCGCTTCTTAAAAGAAGCGGTGTACTGTACGTTGTCAATCAACGATCATCGCCAAAAAATCTGCTGATGGCGGACCTTGATCAAACGGTCTTATCCTCTGTTGGAGTGCATCATCTTCGACGATGCTGAAATCCTCTTCATTGCGCACGTGGCACGCCTCCAATTCTTCAGGAAGCTCGCTCCACTGCTCTCTTGGTATCGTCCACGGCGTGTATTGTTTGGGCATAATAACCTCCTCATCATAAAAGAACATTGATTTTTATTGTAGTATGTTATTACTAATTATACAAGTATGTATTCTGTTTATGATTGACAATATGCTCTACCATGCTACACTTTAACATATTGATGATGTTTTTTAAAAAAA
>CAZMCZ010000071.1:0-4008 GCA_964565145.1 uncultured Pseudobdellovibrionaceae bacterium
CCCCAACGGTAGACGCTTATTTTGCCACGAATGAGTGGCGAATCGGTGATTTTTGTCATTGATGTTTCAAAAAAGTTTCGCGCTTCCTTGGTGATAAACTTTTCATCATTGTCAGAAAAGACGACCCAGCCTGTTGGATGGTTGGCAACGATTTCTTGTACCAATGGCAAGGTGATTTTTTTCACCTTTCCCTCAGCAACAAGCGCATCTGCCGAACGCTCAGAACCAAAATCAAATACCTGCATCTTCTGTCCGCCAAAATAATAATTACGGAAATTGCGCGTAATCATCACGTCGCCTTTGCTTCTGTGGCGTTTTACATAATCAAAGACCTTGCGATAATTGGCACTCTCGCCCGTGCTTTTGATGTGATAAGTATTATTATCTTGGAAAAAATACCCATAATTTGGGATTAGGATAATGGCAATGATAATGGCAAAAACGAGTTGACGCACCGGCATGATTTTTCTGGCCCACACAAAGAGTGCATAGAGTCCCGATGCAGCGAGCATCATCCCAAACGCTTGGATAAAAAAGATATACTGTGGTCCGACATTGCGCTTCCACAAAAAAATCGCAAAAAGAAGCACGACGACAAAGTTCAGCGCAATCCATAACTGTGCCGGGGAGCGTTGTCCTCTACGCACTGCACTATACAGACCAAAACCGATAAGCAGAGCACCAATAAGTGGATGCCAATATGAGAAAAGAATATGCATGACATAATGCCAATGATTTTCAAAAAACACCATCGTACTACGCAACCATGCAAACTTCTCCGGCAACATCACTGCACCCGTCACAATGCCCATCAATAACACTATGCTATAAATCGTATAGCGATTCAACGGTCCTTCTTTGGAATGCTCCTGCCATGCGCGTACAAGCACATAGACAATGAGTACAAATGCGATATTTCCCGTCAATGGGTGCAGATGAGCTGACAACGCACCAAAAATAATAATCGGGATGAGATAGATATAATTGAGATTAAAAACATGTTGCAACAGTCCCTTTGCTTTTAATCGTCCCGTTTCCAAAAATTGATAGATACTCCACGAAAGAAGGAGATACATCGGCGCAAACATGCTGTACATGCGGATTTTGCGATTAATTTCAATCGCAGGAACACTCAGTGCCCACAGCCCCGCCGCAAGCAGTGCGATCCACTTGTTGCGCGTCAAAGAAAACGTAACAAAATAGAGAATCACTGTCATAACAATTCCCCACAATGCGCTCACAAGACGCGCTGTGGTTTCTGTGGGCGGGAGAAAAGACGCTTTATTGTACAGTGATGCGACTTGTATGCGATAGAGCCACGCGCGACGATCACTTGCATCATTATCACGCACACTCGGCGCATTATGATTGAAATCCCATGCATGCCATGTCTGTGTTTGAGCGTAGCCATAGGTGGCGTTTACATCGAGGAATTCATCAGCGACAAATGGATTATGTCCCAAATCAAAAAGACGCAATGCTCCCGCAAGCAGAAAGACAACAATGAAAAGTGTATAAAAAAGTTTTTGCATCATAGAAGAAAATCCTATCTTTAGTCTAGCAAAGAACCCCGCTCTTGTCATCGTGTTCTCTCTGCAAGATTAGAGCGTCCCATAACCTACCCAAAAACACGTTTGCATGCTAGTCTAAAGATAGATTATCTCACCAACATGACATCATCTCTGCGACATCTTTTCTCCCATTATCGCGTTCCCCTCTTTGCCGGTGCTCTGCTTTTTTTTATTGCATTACTTTTTGTCATTTTTTCTTCTCCACATGCACCAACCACTTCTGAAAAAACCATAACGATTTTTTATCTTCTCGTTTTGAGCGTTCTCTTTTTGCTTTCTTTTTTTCTCTATCACCACAAAACAACAGACCTCCTCACAACATACATGCTTGCCCTAATGCCGGTGGGCCTTGTCTTTGCTCTCGGCGTGCCACTTTTTGATGCCGGCATTTCTGCATGGACGTATGCCTTTGGTCTTTTTGGACTTGTACTCTTTTTCTTATGGATGATTCGCTTTTTGCTCTCCCATGTCACACCCGCAAAACAAAACACACAACGAGATGATCCTCACGCTCTTTTTTCTCCTCGTGTCAGCGCGCTTATCGTTTTTTCCCTGACCCTCCTCTTCCTTGTCCTTGGACTGCGTCATATCGGTCAACAAACACTCGTTGATGAACCCCTTTGGATGTTTAATCGTGTTGAACGCTACTGGCAAAACTTTGCAGAAGGTGATTTGCGTCACACACGTCCAAGTGACAAACCCGGCGTTACCATTTCTCTACTGTCCGGCTATGCGCTTCTTTCCTATCCTGCGCCAAGCACACGCAAAAAAACCATTTCTCCCGCAACGCGCGAAGATCTCTTGGTCAAAATGCGTGCACCACTTGTTGTTTTTGTTGCGCTCCTTCTGCCATTGTTTTATCATGTCACGCGTCGTCTCTTTGGGACGACTGTGGCTCTTGTCAGCATGAGCTTCATCGCGCTCTCACCACTGCTTCTTGGTATGACGCGCATGATTAACCCTGACGCACTCTTGTGGATACTCTTACCGCTTACCATGCTTCTTTTTGCTCTTGCACTCTCTACACGAGCACCACGTACAATCATCGCTACCGGGTTATTTTTTGGACTTGCTCTTTTGACAAAGTATGTTGCAAATGTGTTGTTTGTTTTTTTCCCCATCATGATCATCCTCTCTGCAATCCTCTCTCCCAAAAATCACACCGCGCACTCACAACGCCACATATTGCAAACCGCGTTTTTTATCTATGTCATTATCATCATTGTTGCACTGGGTACGTATACGATACTCTTGCCAAGCACATGGGTCCATCCCGTACACATCCTCAAAGGCACACTCTGGAGCCAAGCGTTTGCACCGTTATGGAAGCCGTTTCTTGTCTTTCTTCTTCTTATTTTCGTTGACCTCTACCTTCTGCGACAATCGGTTCTTACACGCATCATTAGATTTTTTTCTCGCTATCAACACATCATCGTTATGATCATTGCGTATACGTTGATGGCAATCATCCTTTTTACCTTCGTAAGCGCACAGTATGGCATGCCCTTTGATTATCAACACGCACTCCAATCCCCCAAAAGTGCTTTGCGCAATGTCGGTGCCCTTGCCACGTTTTTTGCAGACTTTTATGTTCTCATTTTTGGCATCAGTAGCATTGCCCTTTTTGCGTCGCTCTTTGCCCTTATCACTCTACCAACACACTACCGCAAAAAACACCACACACAAGCACATACCATTCTTATTTTACTAACCTTTATCCCCTTTTATTATATCGGCGCAATCTTTGGTGATGTTGCCGCGACCATGCGCTATCAGATTGCACTCTATCCTCTTGTGTTGCTTCTTGCGGCAATCGGTGTGACGATGATTCTGCGTTTTTTGCCACGACACCTGCAACAAGTCACTTTCTTTCTTTTGGTTTGTTCTCTTTTTGCCACAACGCTTTTTGTTGCGCCGTTTTATCAAAGCTATGCAAACATCCTCCTCCCGCGTGGCGATATCCTCAATATCAAAGACATGGGTGATGGTAGCTATCAAGTAGCGCAATATCTCAATAGTCTCCCCAATGCACACCAAAACTCTGTTTGGGCCGATAAAAGCGGTGTCTGCGCTTCCTTTG
Source organism: uncultured Pseudobdellovibrionaceae bacterium (assembly GCA_964565145.1). Classification (GTDB taxonomy): domain Bacteria; phylum Patescibacteriota; class Minisyncoccia; order Moranbacterales; genus JALWEZ01. Next base: position 3,652 of record CAZMCZ010000071.1, read on the forward strand.
TCGGATCGTGCACAACGACAGTCGATGTCACGCGCATCGCACGAGAAAAACGACACTTTGACTACTACGTCATCTCCCGTGGTCGCCAGAACCTCACAACATACAAAGCCCGCAATGAACGCAACAAAAAAACAGCACCGGCAAACGCTCTGCGCTTTGAAAAACTCTACACGACAACCACGCCACCCCTCCTTACCATCATTCTTGCACACAATCCCGCAAACTACATCAAAATCTTTTCTGCACAAGACATTGACCTTCGCGAATAATGAATATTCTCTCACACATCAAAGAAAGCGACGCTACACCATACTATGGCGGTCTTCTTTTTGGGATTGTTGTTTTTATCGGATTTGG
>CAZMCZ010000072.1:0-1562 GCA_964565145.1 uncultured Pseudobdellovibrionaceae bacterium
GTTTGTGCAATCGTTTTTGTGTGGGGGAGTGAGCTATATTTTTATTGCGGTGCGTATTTGTAAGCGGTGTAAAGTATTATAAATCTTTTCCACCGAGGAGTTGCCACGCATGTCAAAATCTTTTTTCTGGTGTATGATACAAACATGGCAAAAAAGAATAAAAAACCGGAAACATTATTGCTATTGGACGGCAATGCGATTATTCATCGGGCGTTTCACGCACTTCCACCTCTCACCGCACCGGACGGCACGCAGACTAATGCCGTGTATGGATTTACGGCTACATTGCTCAATGTGTTGGAGAAATTTCAGCCGGAGTATATCATTGCGACGTTTGATATGCCGGGCAAGACATTTCGTCACAAACTGTTTCCTGACTACAAAGCGACACGCAAAGAAACGCCAGAAGATCTCATACCACAATTTGCACTGACCAAGGACGTCGTGCGCGCATGCAACATCCCCATCATAGAAAAAAAGGGCGTGGAAGCCGATGACATCATCGGTACGCTGAGCGCATGTGCCAGTGCAAAAGGAATTAATACGATTATTGTCACAGGGGACAAAGACACCTTTCAACTTGTTGATGAGCATGTTTCTGTTTTTACGATGTCGCGCGGTATCCAAGACATGATGCTTTATGACGCACAAGGTGTCCTTGATAAAATGGGCATCACCGTGGAGCAGGTCGTGGATTACAAAGGACTTGCGGGAGACACCAGTGACAACATCCCCGGCGTGCGCGGTATCGGCGACAAAGGCGCCATAGATTTATTGACGCGCTTTGGTACGCTGGAGGGGATTTATGAGCATATCAATGACGAAAACATCAAAGACGGTGTGCGTAACAAGCTTCTTGAGCAAAAAGACCTTGCATTTCTCTCGCGAACGCTTGGCACGATCAAGACGGACCTTGCGATTGATTGTGATTTCTCACAGGCACGGAGCAAAAACTTCTCCTATGAGGGTGCACGCACCATTTTTGCAAAATGTGGGTTTAAAAGCCTTATCAAACGTTTACCGCAACAGCACAGCACACCAAAGGAAAAAATCCATAAGGACGTTCGGGTCATTGAGGAGAGTGAAGACTGGGACGCGCTCCTTCGTGGCAAGGATGTGAGTATCACTCTTGATACAGAGGGTGGCACACTGCATGGCGTAGCATTTGCGACACGGACGAAGACCTTTTATCTGCCATATAACACACAGACAAAGGAATCCCTCGGGCGGTTTTTGCGCGACACGAAGATGCAGTGTATTGTGTTTGATGCCAAGGCATTCCTTCATGCCTGTGATCGCTACGCATTGCCACATCCGACAAAAATAATGGACACGTTGTTGCAGGCATACGTATTGCACACGGGACAGAAACTTACTTTTGAGCAGTTGGTTTTTGATGTGACGGGAGAGACGTATGACGATGACGTATTGGAAAATCAGCAGACACTGGACTTGCGCGACACAACGCGCGCCATACAAAAAAGCGCACAGATCGCAGAGGATATTTACGCAATGTACAGAGCATTCAACAAAGACATTGCAAAAACGATTGCAACGCAAAA
>CAZMCZ010000072.1:1662-3884 GCA_964565145.1 uncultured Pseudobdellovibrionaceae bacterium
AAAAAGACAAAAACAGGATATTCAACGGCGGCGAGCGAGTTGGAGAAACTCCGAGATACACATCCCATCATCGCAAAGATTGAGCACTATCGTGAGCTGTTCAAACTCAAAACAACCTATATTGACACACTGCCAAAATTGGTCGCGCCGGACGGACGTATCCATACAACATTCAATCAAGTCGTGACATCTACGGGACGCCTCTCATCATCGGACCCTAATTTACAAAACATCCCCGTTCGCACCGAAACGGGACGTGCCTTGCGCGAAGCGTTTGTCGCCGAAAAAGGGCGTGTCCTTATTAGCGCTGATTATTCGCAGATTGATTTGCGGTGCGTGGCGCATGTTGCCAATGACAAAGAGATGATCAAAGCATTCAAAGATGGCGCGGATATTCACACCTATACCGCCGCAAGCGTCCTTGGTAAACCGATGGAGGAAATCACAAAAAGCGAGCGCTCCAGCGCAAAAGAATTGAATTTCGGGTTAATTTACGGCATGGGCGTGCGGAGTTTTGCCAAGAGCGCCGGCATTAGCACCACAGAAGCCAAGGCGTTTGTTGACGCCTATTTCAAAAAGTTTCACGGTATCAAAAAATACATGGAGCAAACCAAAAAAGAAGCCAAGGAAAAGGGGTATGTGGAGACGCTTTTGGGACGCCGAAAATACACACCGGAATTGCAGTCTTCCAATGGGATGTTGCGCGCCGCCGGAGAGCGCGCCGCAATCAATATGCCGATTCAAGGATTGACTGCCGATATTATGAAACTGGCGATGATCGCTCTGAGAGAACAGATCAAAACGCACGATAAGGGACAGGATGTAAAAATCGTCTTGCAAGTTCATGATGAGATTATTTTGGAGGCGCCAACGGCAATCGCAAAAGATGTGGCGCGCGATGTCAAAGACCGCATGGAGCAGGTGTATACACTGCGTGTTCCGCTTGTGGTGGACACAGCCATTGGTACGCACTGGGGAGAGTTATAAAACCCATAGTATTACGAAGTGCTCATAAAGACGGCATGTATTGTTGGTTTTTTCTCTTGGTGGTATGATGGTAGCAGTATTTCCAAAAAATTTTTTATGACAACAAAAACACGAACCATCGGACTCTTTGCGCTCTTTAGCGTTCTTATTTTGAGTGGTTTCGGTTGTAGCAAAAAGCAAGAAATTTCTCTTGATAAAACACCGCCAAAACAACAGGAAAAATTCTTCCCCTTTACACCACCAAAAGATGCCTCACCCATTACCGGTCAATCATGTGCAAACTATGACAAGCGCCCTTTTGCCGTGATGTATTCCGGCAGTCTTGACGCACGGCAGTATTGGCACAATTTAAGTAAGGCAGAATTTGTGCTGGAGATGCCACATCGTCCAATGCACGGCGAGCCACGGCTTCTCGGCGTCTTCCAATGCGAGCTTCCCGATGCCGTTGGTCCGATGCGCAGTGGGCGTGTTGACCATATTTCCGTTGCTGATTCTCTCGGTGCCGTTTTTGTTACATGGGGGAAGTCCAGCATTGCCGGTGCCGTTTTGCGTAAGGGTTGGGTGGATAATATTGAAGTGGGTAACGGTACGCGCTCTTCTGATGGGACACGCGCGGGATATCTCAAGCCCGATGTCCCTATTACAAGTGCATACCCCGCTTTTGGTGATTTGCGCGGTGTGTTAAAAATTGCACACGAGAAAGGCTTTGATAGCAGTAATCGCTTTGAGGGATTTCCACACCAAGGAGACGCACCACGCAATCAGCGCCCGGATCACGCAAAGGTTACCGTAAAATTTGAGGGCAAAAATCGTGTCTACTATGAATATGATCCGGAGACAAACAGTTACAAGCGTTTTAGTCGTAGTGGCAAGCCGGCGATTGACTATGCGACGAAAGAGCAGTACGCGCCCAAAAACATCATTACCATCATCACCAAAAAAGATTCATGGTATACAGATAAAAATTACGTCGCAGAAGGATTGCGTGATCCATGGGAAGGTGTGGATGCCGGACATCGTCAGCGCGACAACGGTCAATACCCCAACATGCAACTTGGCGATCCGTGGTTTGACACCAAGTACGAGGGTGAGGCGCGCTTCTTTTTCAACGGACAAGAAATCAAAGGAACATGGAAGCGCACCAAGGGAGCGAATGAACGTTTTCACTTCTTTGACGCCGATGGCGAAGAGATTCGTTTTGTGCCGGGACAGATTTGGATGGAAGTTCTCGGACA
>CAZMCZ010000073.1:0-3817 GCA_964565145.1 uncultured Pseudobdellovibrionaceae bacterium
AAATCTCTCCATAGCGATCTGCACCGCGCAAGCGCGCAACGCGCTCCTCAATTGGTGGATGTGTGGCAAAAAGTTGCGGGAGTTTTTGCATGCCGTTACCAAAAGGGTTGGCGATAAAGAGATGCGCCGTCGCCTCATGTGCGTGATCAAGGGGCTTGGCGCTTGCGCCGATTTTCTCTAATGCGCTGGCAAGTCCCTCGGCATCGCCACTGAGCATCGCTCCCGATGTATCGGCAAGAAGCTCACGTTTACGAGAAATCGCGAAACGTAACAACGTTGCAATGATGGGCGCTATGATGAGTGCAATGATTCCCATGATCATCACCGCGCCATTGCCACGGTTATTACGCTGTCGCGCACCACCAAAATGCAACATGCGCACACTCATGGTGATGATGCTGGCAAAGATAACAGCGATTGTCCCCACAAGCACATCTCGGTTGACGATGTGTGACATTTCATGTGCAGCGACACCACGTATTTGCTCTTTGTCTAATGCTTTCAATAACCCTTTTGTAAAAACAATAACGCCCTTGCTCGGATTACGGCCCGTCGCAAACGCATTGAGTGCATCATCATCGATGATGCCGATTTTTGGTGTTTGGATACCACTGCCGATTGCGAGATTATCTACGATATCATAGAGCTCTTTGTTTGTCGCGCGGTCAATAATCTTTACATTGGCCAATTTGAGGACGGCAACATCGGAGAACCAATACGAGAGCAACGCGCTACCGATAGCAAAAATACCTGATAAAAAAACCAACTCAGGCGCGTCCATAGAGACAGAAAAAAGATATCCAAACAATAGTATCAACCCGGAAAAAGAAAAAAGAAGGAGCCACGTTTTCATAATGTTGCTCCGTCTTTGTGTGTGAAATGACTGTTGATAACGCTGGTCTTCCATGGCGTCTTTTTCTACCGTTTTAGAATTTTACTTCAGGATTTTTGCGCTCCGCCTCATCCATTTCAAAGAATGCGCGCTTTGTAAAGCCAAAAAGTGACGCGACGATATTACTTGGTACCGTTTGCACTTTGATATTATAGTCACGCACCGTACCATTGTAAAACCGACGTGCCGCCTGAATTGCCGCCTCAATGTTTGTCAATTCGTCTTGCAATTTCAAAAAGTTTTGATTTGCTTTGAGGTCCGGATATTTTTCAGAAAGAGCAAAAAGTTTCCCCAACGCGCCCGCAAGCCCACTCTGCACCTGAGAAAACTGCGCCATTTGCTCCGGCGTGACTTTGCTTACATCAATATTCATCGCCGTTGCCTTGGACCGCGCTTCCATTACTTGTTGCAGTGTTTCTTTTTCGTGTGACGCATAGCCCTTGACCGTCTCGACGAGATTGGGGATAAGGTCGTAGCGTTTTTTGAGTTGGATATCGATACCACTCCAACTTTCATTTACATTTGTACGCAATCGCACCAGACCATTATAGATTGCAATGACTGCAACAATAACTGCGCCAAGTCCGATCAACAAAAGAAGCATTATACTCATAAACATCTTGTTACTTACTTACACCATTAGTATAGCGAACTATGCCAAAGAATACAATGCTCCACTCTATGCTATACTATATATATGATTACACTCCTTCTTCCATTCAAAATGTTTCTCATCCCCATTATTGTCATGGGCGTGGCGCAGATTATGAAATTTGGGCGCTACACTTTCAAACATGGCCTTGATTGGGAATACATGTTTTCTCCCGGGCACTTCCCATCTGCGCATAGTGCGTTTGTCACATCACTTCTGGTCTGCATCGGATATTATGATAGCGTGACAAGCCCCGCCTTTGCCGTCGCTGCCGCCTTTGCAATGCTTACGATTTATGATGCGATGCGCGTCCGTGTCAATATCGGCATTCAGGGACGCGTCATCAATACACTAGTGGAAAAACTTGACGACCTCGATGAAATTGATAAAAAAATGTTCCCACACCTCAAGGAACGTGTCGGTCACTATGCAAGTGAGGTTGCCGGTGGTATCACTGTGGGGATTGTCGTAACCTTTCTTTTCATCTGGCTCATTGAACACGTTATTCTTTAGTCCCACTACGCATACCCAGCAATACTCCTCTGTATAATGTGCCAGGACCTTTGATGATGCTTCGCCCGACTATTCTTGTGATTGCTTCCCGATTGTATTTATAGTCTGCGATACAGCATCTTAAAAAGCTTACGTTGAAACGTGGCAATTTTTTCTGATTCAATGATAAATGATATTTTGTTTTCGTAGTCAATAAAGGCGACTTTGTCACCATAGATTATTTGACTCACATCATCATCAAAGAGATCTTGTTTTTTGGGGATGATTTTTAATGCGCGGTCTAACTTTTTCCTTTTTGTCCTTCCCTTTTCCTCACCAACGATGGCAAAGCGTTGCAGTCTCTTGGCATCGCGCCGACGAAAGTACTCCGGTGTGAAATCCGGATTGATACTGTGCTCCTTGCGAGAGGAATATCGGTAAAACGTCGCGTCCTTTGGTAAGGTAGCGACGATATCCAAATACGTATCATTGATACCGCGTTGCCCTTCACGAAATTTAATCACGGGACGTTTCTTTTTTCTACTGTACATCTTCTTGAGTTTTTTGAGATTTTTTTCAAAATGACGTTGTTGTTGCAAAAAAAGCACCTCCAGCTTTTCAGGATTTTCCGCAACGTAAAATTTCCGCCGTCCTCGCACAATAATGGAAACGACGCCTCGTTCTTTCAATTGTGGCAGTAACGCATAGAGTGCAACGCGGTGAATCTTTGTCTTACGTGCCACATCACTCACACAAAGTTCTCCGTACTCCAAAAGAGCAACATACACCTTTGCTTCGCGCTTACCAAAGCCAAGTTGCGTCAAAAAGTCTTCAAAATGCATAGTAGTGTAAAAATATTTTACACTTTTATTATAGCATAAACAACGCATCCTTGTATATCTTACACAAAAAGTCTTACATCTTTGTAACAAAATTACTACAAAGTGTTCTTTTTATAGTACAGTAGCAGTATCGTTCATTAACAATACTTATAGGAGGTCATCGTGGCAAACAACACGACACATCCAAATGTAGAGATCAACAAAGCCATTATCTTTGCGACCAATGCCCATGGCAATCAGGTCCGCAAAGGCACAGCTAATCTCCCCTACATCTTCCACCCACTTGATGTCGCAGAAGAAATAATCTATCACTCTGATTTACCGGATGATAAGATACATAAAGCTATCGTCCTGGCAATTCTCCATGACACTGTTGAAGACACCGACGTCACACACCAAGAAATCTACACGACCTTTGGTGAAGAAATGCGAAATGCTGTGCGTGCGCTTTCAAAAGATGAAGCGCTCAGTCGCGCTGAAGGCATTGTCAAAGAGGTGTCCTTGCGAGAAAACTTACAGCGCATCAGCCGCGAGCCACGGTGGGTTCAAGCCGTAAAGCTTGCAGATCGCGCATCCAACCTCAAGGTCTTCCCTGCCTTCTGGTCCCGGAAAAAAATCGCGCAATATCTCAAAGAATCAAAAATGATTGCCGATACCTTGCATGATGTGTCCGAAGGTCTGCGCGCGCGACTACTGGGTCGCATTCAACGTGCACGCATCATACTTGCTATAAAATCGTAATAATTTATGGGGATGCAACGTCATCTCCATATTTTTTCATCTAGGAGAACGCTATAATGAATGACGTGCAACTGAAAAAATATGTAAACGAAAAAGTAGCGGAAGCAAACAACATCCTCGCATCAGCTCATCGCAAAAAAGCCCAAAAAATTGACCGCGGGTGTCCTCGTATCCGACAATGCATAAAAAACTCATCAC
>CAZMCZ010000074.1:0-3490 GCA_964565145.1 uncultured Pseudobdellovibrionaceae bacterium
TGGATCTGGCAATTTTTCTTGAGATTTTTTCTGCGTCAACAAAACGCGAATTATATGTGCGCATCTTTTTCTTTGTCGTCATCGCTTTTTTCTTGCAGATGCTTTTGCGTTCTGTACGCCAAGAAATAGGACAAAAAGAAGAACTTACCAAATTAACGGAAAAGTTGGAACGCGCAAACAACGAATTGCAACGACTTGATAATGCAAAGTCCGAGTTTATTTCTATTGCATCTCATCAATTGCGCACGCCTCTAACGGCAATCAAAGGATATATTTCTTTGATTCAAGAGGGTTCTTATGGCACCATCTCCAAAGATGTGTCCATGGCATTAAACAAGGTGTATCGTTCAAATGAGCGTCTGATTCAATTGGTGGAAGATTTGCTAAACATTTCTCGTATTGAGTCCGGGCGTATGGAGTTTAAGTTTGAGCCAGTCAACGTCAGCGATGTCGTGAATAGTCTGTACGATACCTTTATCTTGCGTGCCAAGGAAAAAAACCTCACCTTTACAATCAACACACCGCAAAATGAGCGCGATGCGATTGTCGAGGGCGACCTCTCCAAGTTACGGGAAGTTATTTCAAATTTAATTGATAATGCCATTAAATATACGGAAAAAGGATTTGTGAATGTCACCGTAGCGCGTCACAGAGATGTGGTGCGTGTGATTGTGGAAGATTCCGGGATCGGCATACCAAAGAAGGTCTCATCACAATTGTTTAAGAAGTTTTCACGTGGCAAGGATACATCACGCTTGCACGTTGAAGGGACGGGGCTTGGACTCTATGTCGGCAAAAATATCATCGAGGCGCATCATGGCAATATCATGGTGGAATCCGACGGCAAGGGAAAGGGGTCACGGTTTATCCTCGAGATTCCGCGGACGCAATCTCTTCACTAGCATCAACAAAGACATTGCATCCATTGACGTGATGTGCTACAATCATGATACATCCATTGACGCAGTAAACACTGCCGAGGACGTGAAAGAACGTATATATTTTATACCAGTAGAATCACGCGGGTCATGTCCGTTACAACATGAATGAAGGTCCGCAGGTGCGGACAAAGTAGGGTGGCACCACGATTGATTAATCGTCCCTGCATGATGATGGTGTTTCTCACAGGAGAGAAACATGATTATGATGTAGGGATTTTTTTATAAGAGTATTAAGAGACATTTATGTATCGAACACACACATGTGGAGAACTTACAAAAGAGTTTACCGGAACAGAAGTTACGCTTTCCGGTTGGGTCCATCACCGTCGTGATCATGGTGGCATTATCTTTATTGATTTGCGTGATACATATGGTATCACACAGATTACCTTTGATCCGCGCGTCAGTCCTACGGCACATGCCACAGCAGATGCTCTGCGCAATGAATGGGTGATCAAAGTAACAGGGAATGTCGTCGCGCGTCCGAAGGATATGGTAAATCCAAAAATGGCAACGGGGACGATGGAAGTGGAAGCGACGACACTGGAAGTGCTCTCACAGGCACAGACACCGCCGTTTGATGTTAGCGGAGAAAAGTCCGGCACAGCAAACGAAACACTGCGATTGGAATATCGTTATCTGGATTTGCGTCGCAAAAATGTCCAAGACCTTCTCAAAAAGAGAGCAGAGTTTATAGCGTATATGCGCACATACATGCAAGAACAAGGTTTTGTAGAGGTGCAGACGCCGATTTTGAGCGCGTCATCACCGGAAGGCGCACGTGATTGGCTGTTGCCATCGCGTTTGTATGAGGGTGAGTTTTATGCACTACCGCAAGCACCACAGCAATTTAAGCAACTGCTCATGGTTGGCGGGTTTGATAAATACTTTCAGATTGCGCCGTGTTTTCGTGATGAAGATCCGCGACGTGATCGGCACTATGGTGAGTTTTATCAACTGGATATGGAAATGAGTTTTGTAGAGCAAGAGGATGTGTTTGCGGTGATGGAACCACTGATGCGAGAACTTACAGAACGCTTTAGCGACAAAGTCGTTACAGAAGAGTCCTTTGTGCGCATCTCATGGAAAGACGCCATGAACAAATATGGCGTTGACAAACCGGATTTGCGTTTTGCGCTGGAGATTATGCCGGTGACTGACGATGTTGCCGATTGTGGTTTTGGCGTGTTTTCCGGTGCTGTTAAAGACGGTGGTGTCGTTCACGCACTAAACGTGCGTGGAGGAGGCACGGCATTTAGTCGCAAAGACATCGATGAACTCACAAAACACGCAACAGATGCCGGCGCAAAGGGACTTGCGTATATCATCGTCAAAGATGACGGGTTGCACTCGCCGATTGTGAAGTTTCTCGGTGATGCGCTTGCACAAAAACTCGTCAAAAAGGTTGGCGCCCTCGCCGGGGACATTGTGTTTTTTGGCGCCGACCAGTGGCGCACCGTCTGTGGGGCATTGGGTGCTGTGCGTAATGCCTGTGCAGAGAAATTGCACCTCAAAGATGACAAAAAAGCCGCCTGGGCGTGGATTGTTGATTTCCCCATGTATGATTATAGTGAGATTGAAGAAGGCAAAATTGATTTTTCTCATAATCCGTTTAGCATGCCACAGGGCGGTATGAAAGACTTGGAAGAAAAGGATCCGCTTGACATCCTCGCATATCAATATGATCTTATTTTGAATGGACTTGAAATTTCCAGCGGAGCAATTCGCAATCACCGTCCGGATATTATGTACAAGGCCTTTGCCATTGCCGGGTATAGCAAAGACGATGTCGATGCAAAATTTGGGCATATGATCAAGGCGTTTCGTTATGGCGCACCACCACATGGTGGTAATGCGCCGGGCATTGACCGTCTTTTTATGGAACTCACAGATAGCGCTTCGATTCGAGATATCTATGCTTTTCCAAAGGACGGTAGTGGACGAGACCTCATGCTTGGTGCGCCAAGCAAAATTGATCAGAAGCAACTTGATGAACTGCATATTACAATCAAGAAGGATTAAGGTAATGCCATTGTTGCTATCTTTGCACGGGGGTGTTCTCTACAATGGGGACAAACGGTTTTTGGTTACTTCTTTATGATGGTATGTTCAAAAAACTTATCCTACAACTAATCAGACTTTATCAAAAAACGCTGTCGCTTGATCACGGGCCGTTATCTTTTATCTATGGCGAGCGACTGTGTCGATATTATCCCACATGTTCGCAATACACCTATACGGCCATAGAGCGTTTTGGCGTGTTGCGTGGTGGCTGGATGGGACTCAAACGTGTAAGCTCATGTCATCCGTGGCACACAGGAGGCATTGATCCCGTGCCGGAAAAAAAGGCAAAAAAAGGTCGTGCACGACACTATTGACAGAAAACACGAATTTCTATATGATGAGAAAGTCGTTTTTTAACAACAAAAAACAGGGCACTATTTGTTGCATGCTGTTTCGTATACTCGACAATCTTTGGTGTGTCTCTTGGGAGGCGCATCATTTCATTGTCGAGTATTCTTTAATGACTCGACTTTTTTTTCAAACAA
>CAZMCZ010000075.1:0-3477 GCA_964565145.1 uncultured Pseudobdellovibrionaceae bacterium
CAGATTTTGAGCGTGAAGCTTGACCAGTTAGACAAAGCACCTTCTGAAAAATAATGCTTGACATACGGTGCAAGTGCTAGTATGATTGGTGGTACATGTTTCTAAAAATCATTGTGGCGTACATCCACGATGATTGCATTATTTACTAGAAAAATTATTTATGTTAGTTATACGATTTAATCGTGTAGGACGAAAGAACTACGCACAGTATAGAATTGTTGTCCAGGAAAAGACGATGGCGCCAAGTGGAAAGCACGTTGCTGTCGTTGGTAGTTATGATCCGCATACCAAGGAGGCCGTACTTAAAGCGGAAGAAATCAAAACATACATCAGTAACGGTGCACAGCCATCAGACAGCGTGTACAATCTCCTCGTGCGAGAGGGCGTTATTGAGGGAGAGAAGCGTTTTGTAAAAGTGCCGGAGAAAAAGGTGGAACAAGAAGAGACAAAAGAAGAGGGAAGTGACACCGAAGAACAAAAAGAATCAGAAAAAGCAGAAGAAGCAGAAGAAACAAAAGAGTCAGAAAAAGCAGAGGATTCTGCAGATGCGACAGAAGAAAAGGATGCCGAACAATCTGATGCAACTTCTGAAGAAACAACATCGTCATCGGATGAAGTAGCAAAAGAAGAGGCACCAAAAGAAGAGGTTAAAGATGTAAAAGAAGAAGCTAAAGATGTAGAAGAAGAGCAAGCAAAAGCCGACGATACGTCTGCAACAACCGATGATGCCGGCGATGATAAGTCGTCTGCTACAGAAGATAAAGAATCCGCTTCCAAGAAAGAATAGTAGCAGAGTATACTGCTTCCTCATGTCCTTTTGAGAGAAACCACTGCCAGCGCAGTGGTTTTTGGTTTTTGAGGGTGTGTGTACTTCTCTTTCCCACGGTCCAATTTTTGACTGTCTGATTATTTTCAAAGGTCCAACCTTAGGTGTTAGAAGGTTGGACCCTTTTATCGGAGAGAACAATGCACCAACGTCTTGGTAGGGTATTTCCTTTGCCATATATCGTGAGAGAGAAGCAGTTATCAAGCAAAGCATACCACAGGTGGTGGATGGGTATAGCTTCTTGACAATATATGACTATTCTGTTATAGTGGACAAACTCTTTAACACCACAACAGGAGGAGATTGATATGGCGAGAAAGTATCGTCACTATCCACACGTTCTTGTTGTGGATACGTGCGTTTTGATGCACGAACAAATTATCGTGCCAAAAGATGGTGCATATAAAATCTGTGTGCCACAAGCGGTGCACACAGAGCTCATGTATCTAGCTGAGATACATAATAAAAAATATGACGTGATGGATTTGCAAGCACGCCAAGCGCTGGATGCATTGATTGCTGTGGAATCTCATGTCCGCAATCATCATTGTGGCCATCAGCACTGGTGGAGCATTTGCGGATCGCACCGCGCTCCGGAACATGTACGGTGGGTCTTAAGAGAGGTCCCCGCACATATGAGCATTAAGCTTTCGCCGGAAGACAAGGTCATTTTGGCGCAAGCATACCAGGCAAAAAGTCGTGCCAAAAAAAAAGGTATGCGCGCAACACTTTTGACAAGAGACAGAATGCTCTTGCTTGCAGGCGAAGAATTGGGGATCCATAGTATATCCTCATGGCATAACTTGCCACAAAAACAATTTCAGGCAGCTTCGTGATGCGTTCATTGCGAAGCTGTTTTTCTTGACAAAAATCCATGATGCGCTATAATGATGACACAATTCTAAATATTCATTCGTAGACACAAGGCGGTTTATCTTTTAAACAATAGGACCTTGCGAGAAGAGGAAAAAGATATTTTTCTTTATGGTCGATTCTGCGAGAATGATATTGCAGAATTTTTTATTCGTCTAAAACATAAGATCTTATGTTGACACGACAAGACAAAGAAAAAATTGTGGCGCAATTAAGCGAGCAGATCAAAGAATCACCGGCGTGTGTCTTTGCCGACTTCAAAGGCGTGGGAGCAAATGACATGGTTGCTCTCAAACGGACGTTACGTGAAAATGGTTCTACATTTCAAGTAATCAAGAAGACATTGTTGGCGCTTGCTCTCAAAAACAATGATATAGAAATTGATCCAAAAGCACTTGATGGACAGATTGCAATTTCTGTATCGCGAGATGAGGTAACGAGTGCAAAAATCCTCGATCAACTCGGTAAGGAAAATGAGCATATCAAACTTGTGGGCGGTGTCCTCGATGGCGAGATTCTTGACACTGAGGGTGTATACGCTCTTGCCAAGATGCCGTCGCTTGATGAGCTTCGTGGTATGGTGATAACGCTTTTGCAATCACCGGCGCAAAACTTTGTAAGCGCGCTTACGAGTCCACAAAAATCATTTGCAGGTGCGATGCAGACACTTGCAGACAAGGAATAAAATATGGTTTCATATTTTGTTTCCGACATAAATTAAATTTAACTATAGAGTTATGGCAGATGTAAAAAAACTAGCAGATGAGTTTGTAAAACTTTCTGTAAAAGAAGTAAATGAGCTTGTAGAAATCCTCAAAGAGGAGCACGGCATTGAGCCTGCAGCGGCGGCTGTGGCAGTTGCCGGACCGGCAGGAGGGGACGATGCAGCTGATGAGAAGTCAGAATTTGACATCGAACTTACTGCAGCAGGGGACAGCAAAATCAATGTGATTAAGGCTGTGCGTGAAATTACCGGCGAAGGTCTCAAAGACGCAAAGGACATGGTGGATGGAGCACCGGTAATCGTCAAGGCGGGCGTTGCCAAAGAAGAAGCGGAGGAAATCGAAGCAAAACTCAAAGAAGCAGGCGCTACAGTAACACTTAAATAGTTTCTACGGAGATTATTCATACAAAAAACCACGTACATGTGTAGGTGGTTTTTTTGTATTGAGTTTGTTGATGATGGTTTTATCATCTGTGGATAAATGATTGACAAACAATAGAAAGAGAGTAAAGTGAAAATAGCTCATAGGGAGCTTTTTGTTTTTTTACAAATCTAAGAGAGGAAGCAAATGCCATACAAACATCATAAATTACCTATTTCATCTGTGCCTCCGATTACAGCCGTTTTGGATGGAAAAAGGTTTCATCATAGGGGTGATGATCAGCAATGGGGCTTGGCTGATTTAGCAGCACTCTCACCAACGGAATTGGTTGTGACCATCGATGATGTTGATATCTCTGTTGAAAAGTGTCCAGGATGTGACCAGCTCTGTCCCGGATGCAGGTTTGCAAACTAATCCTTTTCAAAAGCTCGCGCAATGTCGCGGGCTTTTTCATTTACGTGGAAATGTTTGGTATACTGGGGTTGATGAAGCAGGAAACCATTAGACACATCCAAAAAACAATTTTTGCGTGGCAGAAGCATCATCGGCGCAATGATTTGCCATGGCGCAAGAAATTAGATATGAATGATCTCTACTGCGTGATGATTAGTGAGGTCATGTTGCAACAAACCAACGTCCCAAAGGTGAAAGAAAAGTATAGTGCCTTTCTTG
>CAZMCZ010000076.1:0-3370 GCA_964565145.1 uncultured Pseudobdellovibrionaceae bacterium
TACGCCACCTTCTTCGGTGACCGGTGTTTCTGCGGGTCTAAACCATTCAGTCCACACACCATTAGGTAGACAAACTTTTATATATCCGTCACTGTAATTTAGCATGACCATATCGTCTTTTTCAGTGACAGCTACTGCATCACTAAACTTTTCAAGTAACGCGTTTTTTTCTTCCAGTGTGAGCATAACTCACCTCCAATAAAATGTTAAAGGAATTAGCACTCATAAAAATATGAATGCAAGAGAATTCTTATGATAAGTAATAATTTCATAAGAATTGTTAATCGTAGCGCTTCTTTTTAATTTTGTCAACCACTACTTGCCCATAATATCCACACAAGGATGATGCCGTAGAGCGTCGTTAGAACAAAGACAAGCGGAAGGAGTGTTGGTGTGGGAAAGAGGAAATCCCGACCTCTTTTTTTTGTGAGCAGAACGATGCTTACTATCCCTGCAACAAGCGCCGGAAAAAGGAGGCGGATATCAAGCAAAAAAGCACTCAACACAAAGGAGATAAAAAGGTTTCCCGCAAGGATGGCGCGTGCTTTTTGTATGCCAAAGAGAACGGGGATCGTTTTGATGTCATCTGCCTTGTCACCGTCAATGTCGCGAAAGTCTTTGAGGGGGAGACAGAGTGTGTAGCCGATTAAGAGGGTGAGAGCAATGGGCATGGGAAAGAGCCGAGGAGATGCGTTTGGCACAAGGATGGCAATGCCGATAAAGATGATGGTTAGCGATGCAAGGGCTGCGACGAACGTTGCCACGAGAGGGAAACGTTTGAGGCGCAGTGGTGGCATGCTATAGATCCACGAGAGGAGGTGGTAGAGGGCTAATGTGATAAAGATTTGCCACGATAGCATGATGGCAAGCACTAGAGAAATAAACAGAAAAACCCAACCAAGCACGAGACTGTGGTTTTTTGTAATGATTTTTTGCGGAAGGGGGCGTTGTGGATTGGAAATCATATCTATGGCATAGTCTGCAACATCATTAAAAAAAACCGTGCTGATCCATGCAGTAATGACGGATAGCACTACAAGGACAAAAGAAGCGATGGACGGTATCTGCGTATCTCCCACATAGATAATAGCAATGCCCATACCCACACACAAAAGCCCAATATGATAGATAATCTGCAGAGGGCGTGTGTTTTTGAGTAGCGTGATAAATGTCGTCATACTTCTATGCTAACACAAGTTTTCTGTGCATGGTACAATAGTTTTATATGAAAAATCTTCTTACGGGATTAAATCCTCCACAAAAAAAAGCCGTCCAAGCAGACCAGGGACCGTTTCTCATTATCGCAGGTGCGGGCTCCGGGAAGACAACGGCACTCACACGGCGCGTGGCGTATCTCATACGTGAGCGTGCTGTACCTGCGCACAACATCCTTGCCGTGACCTTTACCAACAAGGCGGCGGCAGAAATGCGAACGCGGGTGGCAGAGCTCCTCGGCGCAGAACAGTCCCTGCCAATGATGGGAACGTTTCACAGTATCTGTGTCCGCATCTTGCGTGAGCATGGTGATAAAATTGGCTATGAAACATCATTTACGATTCTTGACACGCATGACACACAGGTGTTGATGAAGCGTATAATGCGCGAGATGGAATTGTCGTCACAGCAGTTCACACCGCGTGCGCTTCTGGAAGCGATTTCTCGTGCCAAAAATTCTTTACTCGCGCCTGAGGACTTTCAGAAACAAGTTGATAGTTATTATGACGAACAAATCGCATCAGTCTATGATCGGTATCAGCGCGCACTAAGAGATGCTAATGCCCTTGATTTTGATGACCTCATCCGTTTGACGATTGTGCTTTTTCGTACGGTGCCGGACGTGTTGGCGCTGTATCAAAAGCGTTTTCGCTATATCCTCGTTGATGAGTATCAAGATACCAATCACGCACAGTATACGCTTGTGAAACTTCTTGCAGATGGACATCACAATATCTTTGTCGTTGGTGATGATTGGCAGAGCATCTATAAATGGCGGGGCGCCGATGTGAGCAACATTCTCAATTTTGCCAAGGACTATCCAACGGCAACGATTATCAAGTTGGAGCAAAACTACCGTTCAACACAAACAATTCTTGACGCGGCCTATGGCGTCATCGCAAAGAATGCTTCTCGCACAGACAAAAAAATCTGGACAGACCAGACCGGAGGCAAAAAGATCAGTGTCTTTGAGGCGAGTGACGAAGCACAGGAAGCAACCTATATCGCACAGAAGATTATAGCATTGCACGAAGAGGAAACGCGTGCGTATAGCGACTTCGTCGTTCTTTATCGCACCAACGCACAATCGCGCGCTGTTGAAGAAGTCTTTCTCAAAAATGACATTCCCTATCGCATCGTTGGTGGTATGAAGTTTTATGAGCGCAAAGAAATCAAAGACATCATCGCCTATGCGCGCTTGATGCGCAATCCGTATGACATTGTGTCATTGGAACGCGCATTGCAGGAACCACGTCGTGGCATCGGTGCCAAGACACTTGCACAGTGGATTGATGGTGCACGCAGAGAAGAGATGGACTATATCTCATTTGCGCGATCTGACAAGCTCAAAGAGGCCGTTAGCGCGCCAAGCAAGTGTCGTGCCATTCAGGACTTTGCGACATTTGTCCACAGCGCACAAAAGTTTTCTCAGCGTGCCAGCGTGCGAGAAATCTTGATGCATCTCTATGAGAACAGTGGTTATCGGGAGCATCTCAATGACGGTAGCGAAGAAGGGGAAACGCGCCATGAAAACGTGCAGGAATTACTTTCCGTTGCGACAAAATACGACGAGATGCCGGATGCATTGCCACTGTTTCTCGAAGAAGTCGCTCTCGCCAGCGATACGGATACCATCGCACAGGATACGGACATGGTGCACGTCATGACATTGCACAGCGCCAAGGGATTGGAGTTTCCCATTGTTTTTATCATCGGGCTGGAAGAAGGTCTTGTGCCACATAGTCGCTCACTCAATCACGCTGATGAGATGGATGAAGAGCGACGCCTTATGTATGTGGGGGTTACACGTGCCAAGGAGCAGGTGTATCTGCTCTTTACGCGACAACGACTTCTCTTTGGGTCCGTACAGATGAACGCACCAAGCCGTTTCTTGGAGGACATTCCACAGGAATTACTTACCTATGATACGGCAGAGCATCCCCTCAATCTTCTCAATCATTCGTATCAACCACAAAAGCACAAAGCACCCAGCACACCAAAAATCACCAAAGAAAAACAGTTGCACGTACGTGATGGCGATAAAGTTCACCACGCAAGTTTTGGTGACGGCGTTGTCGTTGCGAGTGACAGCGATACGATTAGTGTTGTCTTCAAAGATCGTGGACTCAAAAAACTCGCCCGCGAGTACGCCCAC
>CAZMCZ010000077.1:0-3165 GCA_964565145.1 uncultured Pseudobdellovibrionaceae bacterium
CCATAGATATTATTAATATATTGCTTATGTCATCACAAATGCCAAGCACGACAAAAAAACGCGTTCTCATTATCATGGGCGTGCTGATTGTTTTGTCTCTGCTGATTGTTTTTATTAGTGCGCGCAAAGACCATACCCTTTCAACAGGACAGGTGGAAAGCGATAACACTTTTAGTGATCTTCTCGTACCCGAGACAGCGACAACGACAGACGCATCCGTTGCCATGCGCAAGATGGCACCCACAAACGCACTATCCGTAAGCGATGGCATCGCTCCACCGGAGTTCATGCCCCCGGAGCCACCACGTGACGATGCGACATTTCTCCCGCAAGAAGTGCGTCGCATTATCAAAAACGCCTCCCTCTCCATTCGCGTTGCAAAACTTGACCCTGCCGTACAATCCATCACAACAATCGCACAAAAATACGGTGGTGACGTAACAAACACAAACTTCTTCACCACACCGCAAACCAAAACAAAGAGCGGTTTCATCACCGTCAAAGTGCCGATAGAAAAATTTGATGAAGCAATGACGGATATCAAAAACGTTGCCTCCATCGTAGAACATGAATCCATCAGTACTGACGACGTCACACGTGAAGTGCGCGACTTAGACGTCATGATCAAAAATGAAAAAGCCCATGAAGACCGTCTTCGCGCCTTCTTTGAGCAAGCAAAAAACGTCAAAGAGCTCCTCGCCATAGAGCGCGATCTCACCAATGTGCGTGCAACCATCGAACGCTATGAAGCACAGCGCGCAACGCTAAACAATCACGCCGCCTTTAGCACCATCACCGTCACAATCACAGAAGATACGCAAGTCATCCAGGTGGAAGGCACTTGGCGACCGGGACAAGTTGCCCGTGAAGCAATTAACTCGCTCATAGAAAAGACCCAAGACCTCGTCAACACCCTGATCACCGTAACCATTGCAAAATTACCACTGTTTATACTCTCGCTAATCTCTCTCTGGGTCGTCTACATCATCGGCAAAAAAATTCTTTTGCGCATTGAGCGAAAAATTAATAACGACTAAGAACTATGCGCGTACTCATCACCGGTGGTGCCGGTTATATCGGCTCACATGTTGCGGTTGAACTCCTCACAAATGGACACACGCCCATCATCGTTGACAATCTCGTCAACGCGCACAAAAGTGTTTTGCGCCAAATTGAAAAAATCACCAACAAAAAACCGATATTTTATGAAGGTGACGTCTGCGACAAGACGTTTCTTTCCGATGTCTTAACGCAGGAGCCCGCTATTGATGGCGTCATCCACTTTGCAGCATATAAAGCTGTTGGTGAATCGCTCAAAAAACCACTCACCTACTACCACAACAATCTCTTAAGTCTCATCACCGTCCTGGATCTCGCCAAACGTCACATGATCAAACATGTTGTCTTCTCCAGCTCGGCAACAGTCTATGGCAATCCGATTACCAACCCCATTCCCGAAACGGCACCACGCCAAGAAGCGACAAACCCCTATGGCAATACCAAAGCAATCGCCGAAGATATCATCCGAGACACGGCACACGCATCAAAAAACCTCAAAGCAATCGCCCTTCGCTATTTCAACCCCATTGGTGCGCATCCTTCTGCACACATCGGAGAGCTCCCCCTTGGAACACCGGCAAACCTCGTCCCCTATCTCACACAAGTAGCAGCAGGCAAACGTGATGCGCTTTCCGTCTTTGGCGATGATTATGACACACCGGATGGTACCGGCGTACGTGATTTCATCCACGTTGTCGACCTTGCCAAGGCACACATCGCAACACTAAAATTCCTCTCAAATAAAAAAGACTCTTCATACTACGACGTCTACAATGTTGGCACCGGCACGGGCACAAGCGTCAAAGAACTCATTACCACATTTGAAAAGGTTACTGGCGTAAATGTCCCCTACCACATCGCGCCACGCCGACCGGGAGATATCGCAACATGCTGGGCCGACCCGACAAAAATCAAAAAAGACATGCACTGGGAAGCGTCCTATACTATTGAAGATGCCCTGCGCCACGCATGGCAATGGCAACAAACTCTCTAAAAACTACCTGTTAAATTTTTTGAGTTGTGCGTGAAACTCCACGGCATAAATATCCCACAGAGCAATGGCCAGCGCCATAATAATCGGACCAACGATAAATCCGATAAGCCCAAAAACGCTCATGCCACCGATTGTGGCAAAAAAGACCAAGATGCTATGCATCTTTGTATCAGAGCCCACGAGTTTTGGACGCAAAAAATTATCGATAGACGTCACAAACGCGCCAACAATCAAAAGAAAGATGCCCTGCCATGTGTAGCCAAGTAGTAACATAATAACACCGGCAGGAAAGATGATAAGGCCCGCTCCAAGCGCGGGAATAATTGCCAAAAACAGCATCAAAACCGTCCAAATCATTGGTGAAGAAACACCGGCAATCAAAAACGCAATCCCACCAATCGCACTTTGTATGCCTCCAATGACAAAGGTACTTTTGAGTGTGGCCCGCGTCATGGAAACAAAGCGATCGATAAGCATCTCTTCGTGACGGTCTTTCAACGGACTGAGGTACATAATCTTTTTGACAAATTTCTTGCCATCAATGAAGAAGTAAAATAATGAGAAAAACAGCACAAACGTCCAAATCATGCCACCGATAATGCCCTTGTACGTTTTGGAAAGCAGTGGACCGATTTTTTTGCTAACGGCGGTAATCGCGCTCGTAATGCTCTTGTCAATCTTTCCTGTTTCCACTTTGGCAACAATGCTTTTTGTTATCGGTAAAGCGACGGTCGTTGCGACAATTTTTTCAATCGTGTGTCGCTCCCGCGAATCATCACTGCGGATGCGCTCTGTGACGCCCGAAATTTCATGTGCCACAATGCTTCCAATGCCAATAATCGGCAAAATAATAACAAGTGCAACAAACAGACACACAAGCATTGATGCCACGGCCCGTCGCCCGCGCAAAAATCTCACAACACGCTCATACACTCCCCCAAACATCACAGCAAAAAGTGCCGCGGTAAATAATGCGCTAACAAAAGGCGCAAACAACAAATACGCTCCATAAGAAACAAAAATAAGAACGACAAAGAAAAAATAAATATTGAAATTTTTTAAAAGCATAGATTATCATTAATAACGTACCTCTATCATACCATGATTTTAGT
>CAZMCZ010000078.1:0-3087 GCA_964565145.1 uncultured Pseudobdellovibrionaceae bacterium
GGGTTTTTGCGTATTTGTGGGATTTTGCTATAATAAACAACATGAAAAAGTATATTATCAGTTTTGTGTTGGTGGGGGTGGTTTTTGTTGTCGGTGGATGCGGTGGCGACAAGACACAAACGACGCGAACAACAAAAGAAAAAACACCACTAGAGACGCAAGAATATGGCGGTGTTTTGCGTAGCAGTGATCAGGGGCGTACGTTTTTGCCACGGAGCATCATTGCAACCGGCGGGACGTTGGCACGGATGAATATCCTCTCGTTGGTGATTGACCCGTCTTCTCCGCGCACGCTCTATGTCGGTACAGAAAAAAACGGTATTTTCGTGAGCAAGAACGCCGGAGAATCATGGGAGAGATTAAACTTTGCACCGCAGTACACATCTGTGCTTGTGCTTAATCCGCGACACACGCAAACGATTTATGCCAGCGCAGTATGGGACCGGCGGGGGCGATTGTTTCGCAGTGATGACGGCGGAGAGAATTGGAAGGATATCTACATTGAGCCGACAGAGGGGACGTTGGTGACGGCTGTCGTGCTTGCGCCTGATGATCCGCAGACCATTTACATCGGCACGAGCGGTGGCAATCAAAACAATGCGACCCTTGCACGAAGTACGGACGGTGGCGCAACATGGGAAAATCTCTATTCGACGTCGCGTGCGATCACACACCTTGCGTTTGATGCCGTTGATGTTAATACGATCTATGCGTATAGCAAAGACCAAGCAGTCATTCGTTCACGTGACCGTGGCGCACATTGGGAAGACCTCTCTGATTTGGAGCGTGACGATGATACGATGCACTATTTTACCGGGCAGGTGCATTCGTTTGCCGCGCATCCACACAGGGCGGGTGTGCTTTACGTTGGGACAGATGATGGGCTCTTTCGCTCCGATGACTACGGCCTTTCATGGAATGAAGAAAAAATCATCGCCAGTTCCAAGGGCTTGCCAATTTTTGGCCTTGCGCTTGCGCCACAAGGCGATGGGCTTGTCTATGTTGCCGGTAAGGCGGTTTATGTGCGTTCCGGAGAGCGGGATGTCTGGGCGATTACCGACACGCGCAGTGACAAAGATGTCGTCGTGGTGGCATATGACCCACAGGATGCGCGGGTGATTTATATGGGACTGCGCACACTCAAAAAGCCCGGCTTATTGGGATTTTAATTTCATAATAATCAAAATGATGTACAAGGAAATTATTGCAAATAAAAAAGACGCACTGGAAATGGTCATTGACCATATGATGAAGGAATATGGCAAATTACGCACCGGTCGCGCAAATCCCTCACTTGTGGAAGGGTTATCAATCGATCAGTACGGCGTGCAGACACCGCTAAAACAAATCGCCAATATCTCTGTGCCGGAAGCACGACAAATTCTTATCCAGCCATGGGACCGTGCGAACCTCGATGCTATTGAGGCTGTGATTGTCCAAGCGGATCTGGGTGTAGCGCCCGCCAATGATGGCGTTGCCATTCGTCTCACCTTGCCACCGATGACAGAGGAAAACCGCATTGATCTGGTCAAGGTTCTCAATCAAAAAACCGAAGAAGCGCGTATCGGCATTCGCAGTGTGCGAGAAGATGCCTGGAAGGAAATTTGTCATGCGGAAAAAGAAAAAGAAATCACCGAAGATGAAAAATTTGTCGGCAAAGACGCCTTGCAAGAAATCATTGATGATTATAATGCGCGCATTGAGACCTTGCGCAAAGACAAAGAAGAGGAGATTATGACGGTTTAGCGGTGTGCATGTTTATTTATTAGATTATAGAGCATATGTTTGTAACGATTATTGTGTTTGTTGCCATTTTGGCACTTTTGATTTTTGTCCATGAAGCGGGGCATTTTTTGACGGCGCGTCGCAATGGGATTACCTGTCATGAGTTTGGTTTTGGTTTTCCACCGCGACTTATCGGCGTCTATCGTCCGGCCGGCACGAAGAAGTGGAAGACGATTGTGGGAAACAAAGAATACGATGGTGAGAAGACACTTTATTCACTTAATCTCATTCCGTTGGGAGGCTTTGTGCGTATCAAGGGAGAGGACGGCAAAGATAAGGATCCTGATAGTTTTGCCGTGCAACCGTTGTGGGTCCGTTTTAAGGTGTTGATTGCCGGTGTGGTGATGAACTTTGTC
The DNA here is from genome assembly GCA_964565145.1 of uncultured Pseudobdellovibrionaceae bacterium. GTDB lineage: Bacteria > Patescibacteriota > Minisyncoccia > Moranbacterales > JALWEZ01. The sequence goes on from CAZMCZ010000078.1 coordinate 2,142, forward strand.
CTTGCGTGGATTTTGATTAGCATTGGATTAGTTATCGGTGTACCGGAGATTGTATCGCAACAACCGTCAGCCGGAACGGTAATTGCCGGTCCACGGATCCTCGTTAACACGGTGGAAGAATCCTCTCCGGCAAAGATGATGGGTATCAAGTTGGGCGATGTCATCACAGAAATTTGTGGTCCGACAACGGGATGTGTGCATGTTACGACAACAGACGAATTAATTCGGCAAATCAATACACACCGTGGCGTAGAGGTGGAAATTCATGGCATACGAGGAAAAGAATCGCTGACGTATAGCGGAGAGTTGCGCGCCAAGGATTCTGACAAAGGCGGACTGGGCATTTCTATGGGAGAAACCGTCGTTGTGAAATATCCGTGGTATAGCGCGTTGTGGTATGGCCTGCTGAAGACGCTATCTCTCATCGTTGCCATCCTTTTTGCTTTTGGCGCGCTTATATGGGGACTTATTAGCGGTAGCGGTGTCTCTGGTGATGTCGCAGGTCCCGTGGGTATTGCACAGATGACGGGACAGATGCGTAATCTGGGGATTGCGCCACTATTGCAATTTGCAGCGCTACTAAGTATCAATCTCGGCATTATCAATGCTCTGCCAATCCCGGCGCTTGATGGCGGTCGCATCCTTTTTCTCCTTATCGAAAAAATCAAAGGACGTCCTGTCAATCAGAAAGTGGAAGGGTATATTCACGGCATCAGTTTTATGATTCTTATCATCCTCATGCTTTTGATTACTGCCCGCGATATTCTTAAATTCTTTTAGCGTCGTTTATGAAGAGAACACACCTTTTTACAAAAACACAAAAAAATGCACCTGCTGATGAGCGCTCAAAAAATGCACAACTCTTAATTCGTGCGGGTTATGTGTACAAAGAAATGGCCGGCGTGTATTCTTTTTTGCCACTGGGCTTGCAAGTGATAGAAAACAT
>CAZMCZ010000079.1:0-3087 GCA_964565145.1 uncultured Pseudobdellovibrionaceae bacterium
GTTATCTCTGTTTATTTTTTGGTGCGCATTTTTTGCAGATACCGAAAAGTTCAAAATGGTGCTCGTTAATCTCCACAAACCCTGTACTGTGTTTTTGCGCTCTCTCTAGAATCTTTTTCATTGCACAACCGGAAAAATCCTCAATAAAACCACATTGTGTACAGACAATATGATGGTGATGCGCCTGCGATGCAAACTCAAAAAACGCATTTTCTTGTCCAAAATCAACACGACGCACCAATCCTTTGGTAAGAAAGTCCTGCATCATCCGATACAATGTTACGGTATGTGGCGCGCGATGTTTTAATCGCTTTTGTAATGCGTCAACGCTTAGAGGCTGTTCTGCTTGAGCAAGATGCGCCAAAACATACAATCGCGCCGGCGTCGCGCGCAATCCGACGGCGCGCAACATTTTTTTGTAAGAATATTTTGTCATTTTTATCATGATTCTTTTTATACAGTATAAACTACATGCAACTTACTTGCAAGTACTTGACAATCCCTCGGACGTTGTTATACTACAGATGTAACTGATTTGCATGTAATTGTTCTCCTCTGTTTTATGTATAAAAATCCCTTCTTGCCAATTATCCTCATTGCCCTTTTTGTCGTAGGTGGTATTTTTGTGATATTTCTTGTACGACAACCATCGGCAAAGCCTTCTTCTGATACGCCGGTGCGCAAAGCACGTCTGCATATTGTAGCAACAATTTTCCCGCTTTATGACATCACACGCATCGTTGCCGGCGATGTCGCCGATGTGGACCTTCTTTTGCCACCTGGAGCGTCACCACATCTTTTTTCCTTTACGCCACGTCAACTCGCAAAGCTCCAAGACGTCGCCGTTGCTTTTGGCATCGGTCATGGTCTTGATAACTGGGCTTATGACGCGCTTAGCGCCATTCACATTCCCATGGTCACCGTTGACAAAAACATCACACTTCTGCCAAGCGCAGACAACGATGACGGTCCAGACGACCCCCACTATTGGCTGGATCTACACAATGCACAAATCATAACACAAACGATTGCCGACACTCTGGCACAACAAGACCCAACACATGCCGACACATATCAACAAAACGCCCGTGACTACATCCACACACTCCAACAAGAAGATGCGCTTTTCCAAAAACGAGTCGCCCAACTGCCACACAAAGAAATCATTACGTTGCACGATGCATGGTATTACTTCGCAAATTATCTGGGACTGACCATTGCCGGCACATTTGAACCGCGTGCAGGGGAAAGCCCTTCTCCGCAATACCTCGCGCGCTTGGGCCAAGCGACACGAGAACATAGCAATGGCGTCATTTTTACCGAACCCCAGCTTGCAACAGACACCATCAGAGCCTTTGCAAAGGACCACCATCTCAAAATCGCCATTCTTGACCCCCTCGGTGGCACGCAGGGGCGTACTAGTTATCTTGCAATGATGCGCTATAATATAGAAACACTCATCAATGCTCTCACATCACACTAATGCATACACACAATACCGCCATTGCCATACGTCATCTCAGTGTCTCTTATGAGAAACACCGCGTTTTGAAAGATGTCAATGTTGACATTCCCTGTCACGCAATTGTCGCCATCATTGGCCCAAATGGCTCCGGAAAAAGCACACTGCTCAAAACACTGCTCGGCCTTATCATGCCGGAACGTGGTTCTGTTTCCGTCTTTGGACAACCGCCCCAAAACGTACGCGACCGCGTTGCCTATGTGCCACAGCGCTTTGACTTTGACATGACAACACCCATCACAGTCAATGAATTCCTCATGCTCTCTCTACCCAAAAACGCCGATACGGTTTATAGTGATGCGCTCACGCATTTCAAAATTGACGCCTTAGAGCATGCTCTCCTGGGCACGCTTTCCGGCGGACAACTGCAACGCGTACTCCTAGCGCGGGCCTTTCTCCAGCAACCGGACATTCTCTACCTTGATGAGCCGGGCACGGGCATTGACATTGGCGGAGAGCAAGACTTCTATGACCTCATCGAACACCTCAATCGCAAACACGGCATGACGATTGTATTTATTTCCCACGAAATTGACATCGTCTCTCAACGCGCAACCCACGTCCTCTGCCTTGGACATGATAACGTCTGCTTTGGCGACACAAAGACAGCCCTGCAATCAGATGCCTTCAAGACACTCTACAACACAAACATTCACATCCTTAACCACAACCATCATGCTTGATATCATTATGCTCCCCTTTATGCAAAAAGCGCTCATTGCCGGCATATTCCTTGGCGTAATGATGCCGTTTCTGGGTGTTTTTGTCACGATGAAACGTATGGCGTTTTTTAGTGATGGCATTGCACACGCGTCCCTTGCCGGTATCGCTATCGGACTACTCACGGGCGTAGCGCCTTTTACCGCAGCTGTTCCTTTTGCGCTTTTTGTCGCCGGTGCTATTTTTTTTATTAACCGCTATACATCCATCTCTTCTGATGCGGCGATTGGCACCGTCTTTACCACGAGCATGGCCACGGGTATCATCCTTCTGAGTCTGCACAGTGGTTATCAGCCGGATCTCATGAGTTTCCTCTTTGGCAATATCCTCACCATTCATACGAGTGATGTGTGGATTGTCGTGTTTGGCTCCCTTGGTATCATTGCCTTTTTGACATACTACTACCGCACCCTCATGCTTCTTATTATTGACCCCGTTCAAGCCTGGCTCCAAAACATCCGCACCGGCATTTTTGAATTATTATTTTATCTGATTACGGCGCTTGCCGTTGTCTTTGGCGTAAAGATTCTTGGTATCATCCTTGTGAGTGCCATCCTCATCATCCCGCCATCAAGCGCCAAACTCTGCGCGCATAATTTCACGATGCTTGTTTTCTACAGCATCGGATTTGGCATAACGGCAGTGATTGCCGGACTTTTTCTCTCCTACTACCTCGATATCCCTTCTGGTGCAACGATTATCCTCTTAAGCGCGACGCTCTTCTTTGTCACGCTTACACTAACACGCATCAAAAAACTCCTCCACTATCACCAAACCTAAATACCCGGCGCAGACAAAAACGCTACTGTTCCACACAAAGATAATATTTCTAACAAAAAGATTAT
>CAZMCZ010000080.1:0-3031 GCA_964565145.1 uncultured Pseudobdellovibrionaceae bacterium
TTTAAGCGTCGTTGTGATGCGATTTTGCCGGCGTAGGACCCTATGTATGTTCCACCATTCATAATGGTGGTTCTTATTTCTTGTGGAGAAAGTGTTGCGTTTTTTTGATAAAGAAGTGCGGCGGTCCCGGCGACAAGTGGTGCGGCAAAAGAGGTGCCATTGCCATAGAGGAGATTACCACGATAGATGCCATAGAGATTGACGCCGGGCGCTGCAATGTCAACGGATGTTTTGCCATAGTTAGAAAAACTCGCCAATTGATCGTATTGATTGCTGGCGGCAACGCAGATGATGTTCGTCATGGTATACGCACAGGGGAAAAAGGTACCGCCATCGACATTGTCACCGATGCTGTCACTTCCACCATTGCCGGCGGCGGTTACAAAAACACCGGGAAATCCCGCAATGGCGTCGGCTTCAATTTGTGAGTAACCGGCACCACCAAAACTGGCATTGATGATTTTTGCGCCGTTGTTTTGTGCAAAATGAATGGCTTTGATGCCGGAAAAAACATCAAAATTAAAACGCAATGCCATAATTTTGATATTATTGTAACGACTCATCCCGGCGATGCCGTTTGCGTTATTGGTGACGGCAGCCAATTGACTTGCCGTAAACGTTCCATGACCGGTGAAATTTGCATTTGCCTGTCCGGAGTCAATGGGATTGTTATTGTTGTTTTCATAATTCCATCCATGATGCGGGCAACCACCGGGTATGGTATTACCAAGGTCATCTTTGCATCCCGCACTGCCGTCCCACATATTGTTTTTGAGATCCGGATGATTATAATCCACACCGGTATCAATAATGGCAACAATGATCGCCGTGCCGGGCGCTTCGTTGTCCCATGCCAATTCAGAATGAATATCGGCACCGGATGTTCCTTTGACACCATTAACTTTTTGTCCCGTATTGCGATGGGCCCATTGTTTTGCAAATGTAGAATCGTTGGGGAGGAATGTGCCGGTACGTTTTAAATTTTCTTCAACGATTTTGACTGATTTTTTCTTTGCAAGCTTTTTCGTCGTTTCTTTTGTGCTGAGCCCGGTCGTGTTAATTCTCGCAATATGAAGATCTTTGATGGTGTCGGTAACTTCCAGTGTGGCATCTTCTTCTTTTGCAATTTTTTTGAGGTCTTTTTTGAGCGTGCTAAGCGACGTGTATGTGACAATGATGTCGGCGTGTTCGGGCTCAGGGTCTTTGTCAGGGGACTTTTCATCGTCTTTCTCCTTGGGGTAGGATTTTTCGTCAGTGATGACATGATCTGAATCTGTGGTTTCTGTCGTTGGATCTGTAATGGTATGTGCGCTTTCTTCTTCTGCTTGTTTTAAATCGCCGTTGGTATCATTTTGTGTGTTTTCTGTCGCTGTTGATGGGAGCGTTTGGTCTGGTTCATTGTTTTTCTCTTGTTCTGGCGCCGGCGTGGTTTGTTGTGGTGCGGATTGTTGTTCATTGGTAGGGGATTGCTTTTGTTCATCTTGTGCGTTGACACGCAAAAAGAGCAACATAAAAACAACACCGATGCTTAAAAGAATAATCGCACCTTTGCGCAGGATGTGATGGGATGTGCTCTTAGAATGATTCATCAATGAGATTTTCTGCAATGCGTTCTTGACATTGTTCTTTGATACCGCGATCCGTTATTGCACCACAGCCATCAAGATTGCCTTGTGTAATAGCATGGTCGCGCAAACAATAATCACGTGCAAGACCGTGTTTTTGTGCGCAATCATCAGATGGTGTCTCTGTGGTCCCTAGCGGTATTATACCACAGATATTTGCACAATATTCCCATCCTTGAGAGCTTTTTGGGAAGGCGGTGCAGTTGTTTTTGCAGTCTTTTGACGTTACATGATAGGCGCTGGTTTGTTGCTGTGGTTTGGTGTCTTCTCTTTTTTGCGGTTTCTGGTTTTGTTGTTCTTCTTTCTGTTCTTTTTGTATGGGTGGGGTTTTAACTTCTATGATTTGGGACGTACTTTCTTTTTCTTTTTGTACGACAGAATAGACATTCCATAAGAAGTATCCGGAAAGACCAAGAAGGATGATGATAAGGAGAATAATGATGTTTTTGCTCATAGGCTATTTTTAATAATGTTGTTGAATGGTGACGCCGGTGAGGTAGTGTTTGATGATGCGTTGCCAGTCCCATCCTTCATCACCTGCAAGGGTGAGTGCGCCGTGTGCGCTAATGCCGACCATGTGATTACCAGCGGCAGCAAGCTCGCATGTCGAAAGAGACGGGTGCTTGCCCCAATGGTCATCAACGCCAACAAGGTACGGGAAGAGCGCGCTGGGTGTGTGATGATCTTCACGACATGTGCCACCGAAGTGCCCATCATTGAGATTGCGCGTGCGACCGTCCGTCCAACTTCCAAAGGGGGTGAGAATCGGCTTGCCTCCATAGTAGACCATTTTTCCACGGGTGGCTTCCGTTGCTTCACGAATGCGTGGGTGCGCCATTTCCCAGACAACGCCACGATAGATTTGATCACTGGAGTCCGGCACCGTGTCAAAAGTTTTGTATTTATGCTCTGTGGAAATGTCCATTTTGTACTGACCATAGGAGCGGAAAATGGTTGTCATGGCACGGTTGTATTCTGCGGGCCCGGTCGCTGTGATTTCTCCGATGCCCCAGACATACTGTTCAAGGGGCAGTTCATTGATGATCCAAACGCGCTTGTCATAATCATCATAATGAATGCGTATGCGTCCTCGATAATCATCATATGGTGAGTCCGGTTTGTGTACATCAAAGATAATGCTCTTTTTTTGTGCATCGGTTGTCGCTTCCAGAATCACATCCGTATTCACATTTATCGTAGCAATGGATTTGCTGATGGTGAGTTCGCCATTGTGGTCGTATTTTACTTCTGTGATTGTGCCTTGCGCCACCGTTCCAAGAAGTGTGCCATCCGGTTTTTTGATGTGATAGGAGGCATTTTTTGCTTCAATTTTGAACGGATGTGCGCGTGAATCATCACGTGTATAGGCCCAAAGCCCAATGCGAATATAGTTCCCGAGATTTGCT
>CAZMCZ010000081.1:0-2526 GCA_964565145.1 uncultured Pseudobdellovibrionaceae bacterium
TTACGCGGAGCGACATCACTACCCATCAAAAGATCAAAAACCGCATCCGCCGCCTCGGCATCTTCAATGGTCACTTGTAACATCTTTCGTTTTTCCGGATCCATCGTCGTCTCCCACAACTGCTCCGGATTCATCTCACCAAGACCCTTGTACCGTTGGATGCTTATGCCGGCCACTTTTTTGCTCTCACCATCAGCTCCTTCCTCCACTTCTTGTACAAGTGCTTCATCGACACCAAACGCTTTCAAGATTTGTTCCTTATCAGCGTCGGTATAAGCATATTTTACAGTCTTGCCCTTTTTGATCTGATAGAGTGGTGGCTGTGCAATGTAAATGTAGCCTCCCTCAACAAGCGGACGAAACTGCCGAAAGAAAAAGGTCAAAAGCAACGTACGAATATGACTACCATCCACGTCGGCATCAGCCATCAAAATAATTTTGTGATAGCGAAGTTTCTCAATATTAATCGCCTCGCCAATGCCCACACCAAGCGCGATAATCATCGGTTTTAAAGAATCCGATTTGACGATTTTGTCCAGGGTGGTTTTCTCCACATTGACAAGCTTTCCGCGCAGTGGCAAAATCGCTTGAAACTGTCGGTCGCGCCCTTGCTTGGCAGAGCCTCCGGCAGAATCTCCCTCTACGATATAGAGCTCGCTATCCTCCGCTTTGCGACTGGAGCAGTCCGCCAATTTTCCCGGAAGCGTCATGCCCTCAAGCGCGCCCTTACGCAAGACGGCGTCTTTGGCGGCGCGTGCCGCTGTCCGTGCGCGCGCAGTAAGTAAACATTTCTCAATAATGGCTTTGGCATCTTTGGGGTGTTGCTCAAAATACTCCATCAATTCTTCAGAAACAATGCTCTGCACAATGCCTTTGACCTCGGGATTGCCAAGCTTTCCCTTTGTCTGTCCTTCAAATTGCGGTTCAGAAATGCGGATAGAAATAACGGCTGTGAGTCCTTCTGTCATATCGTCTGCGGTGAGGTTTTTGTCTTTTTCTTTTAAGATATTGTTTTTGCGTGCATAACTATTGATGGTGCGCGTCAACGCCGCACGAAAACCGGCAACATGCGTCCCACCCTCCGGATTGTGGACATTGTTTGCAAAGGCCTGCAAACGCTCAGAAAATCCATCGGTATATTGCAAGGCGATTTCCACATTGACATCATCAAGTGTCTTGTCGATATAGACCGGATGCTGATTGCGCACGACCTTTGTGCGATTGAGAAATTTCACAAAAGAAACGATGCCCGCATCAAAATAAAAACCATGGCGTCGTGCTTTGTATGCATCTTTTTTTGGATTAGTAACGTCACGCAAATCCTCAATGCGAAATGTAAACCCCTTGGTGAGATACGCTTGATTGCGTAAATGTTTAACGATCGTGTCAAAAGAATACTCCACCGTAGAAAAAATACTCTCATCCGCTTTAAAGGTAATCGTCGTTCCCGTCTCTCCCTTTTTGCATGTGCCAATCGCTTTGACCTTTTTGACCGGCACACCGGATTTGTACTCTTGCATCCACACCTTGCCGTCTCTTTTGACTTCTACACGCACCCACGCAGAAAGCGCATTAACCACCGAAACACCCACACCATGCAGTCCACCGGAAACTTTATAGCCACTATTCTCGCCACCGAATTTTCCACCGGCGTGAAGTACGGTCATAACCGTTTCCAATGTAGATTTCTTTGTCGTGGGATGTTTATCAACCGGGATACCGCGCCCATTATCCGTAACCTCAATCACATTATCCGGCAAAATCTTTACCGTCCCGAGCGTTGCATATCCCGCCATCGCTTCATCAATCACGTTATCAACGACCTCCCAAATCATATGGTGCAATCCATCCGCTCCCGTCCCCCCGATATACATGCCGGGACGTTTGCGTACGGGATCCAGTCCTTCCAATACTTGGATAGAACTCGCGCCATACGTTGATTTTTTTGTTGTTGCTTTTTTTGTCGCCATATAATTGTTGTTCAATAATCTTGTCTTTTATGAAAAGAGATACACTAGTTTCTGTGTGCATTATCACCCCTCCAATATAAGATGCTATGAATTTCTATAAGAATGATACCACATGCAACAAGAAGCATGTCCCACCACACAAGCGCGCGCGCTTGCTTGAGTCCGACAAAGATGCCCACCAATAATCCGATAAGGATACCTTGTCGTAATGCCATCGATAATTCTTTTGTTGTGATGGATTCTCTGCGCCGTCGATACCATAACCGTGTCAGAACCAATGTGCTCACGCTCGCCACACTTGCAAAAAGCGCGATGTAAAAAAGGAGATACGCCGTCACTCCTTGCACGAAAGGATTGATAAAATAAATCACGGCACACAAAGAAGCAACGGCCATCAGCACACTCAAACGCAAACTCCAAAAATACGCATGCAATGTCATAGTGCAAAATCTTACTTCCTCTTATGTGAAAAAGGAGCTTCTTTGCTCCCTCCCTCCTATCCTTATTATAGGCGAAGACCTCTCTAGTGACAAGCCGTTCCAACACCACAAAAAAT
>CAZMCZ010000082.1:0-2507 GCA_964565145.1 uncultured Pseudobdellovibrionaceae bacterium
AAAAAGGAGCGACATCGTCGCTCCTTTACTCTTAAAGGAGGTTGTTATGAAACTTTTACCAGCGGTAAAGAGCGCCCGGAAAGCTTTTAATAGTGTGATTTATAGACCAGAAAAGGATGGCAAATGGAAACTAGACAAAAAGAAATCCACCGGTTGTAAAGACATCGGCGTGATTGTTGATGCTAATACCTTTGTTGTTTTACCACCGAACACGGAGGCGCGCTATGGCGACAGTGTGTTTCGCAATGTAGATGGGCATTTCAAAACATCTTACTGCGATGATCATAATAGCATGAGGCCTTATGGTGAAGATGGCTGTTAGTCCATCACCATCACATAGATTATTACAATTCGGCAATGAATTTCTGTTGCCGAATTTTTTGTTGGTGTATTTTTGCTTTGCGGTGATAGGGGAGTGCAAGAATTTTGAGGGCAAAGGGGATATTAGCACTCTCTTGACAGGATTGCTAATGTACGATATAGTGAAGTTAGCACTCATAATTTATGAGTGCTAAAAGAAAAATATGGCACGAGAACTTCAAAAGCGACAATTAAAGATTTTGGCGGCGGTGGTAGAAGAATATACCAAAACAGCGTTGCCTGTCGGCTCTGCGGTGTTGACGAAGAAGTATGGCTTTGATGTGTCTTCTGCGACATTGCGCAATGACATGGTGGCTTTGGAGAAGCGCAATTTGCTCTATCAGCCACACACCTCAGCAGGGCGCATTCCGACCGACGAAGGGTATCGGTACTTTGTGGAAAACCTCATGGCAGATAGAGAACTTTCCAAAAAGCAACAAATGCTCTTACAGAAGGAGATTTTGCAATTGCGCGCACAGAACACGCATCTTATGCGTACAACGGCAAAGCTTCTCTCAACGGTAAGTGGATATGCGGCGGTGATGATCAATCCAAAGACCGGTGAAAAGTCAGAATTCGGCTTTACAAATCTCTTGCGTGATGCCGATAAGAATAACATTGATGATCTATGCAAAATTGCCGAGACATTGGATTATATTGATGAAGAGTGCGATTTGTTGATGAACGAGCTTGATACGGAGGAAACGCAAATCTATATTGGCGCAGAAAATCCACTTACAAAAACCAATCATTATTCTATGATGGTGAGTAAATATACGATTGACGGTGATGAAGGCATGGTAGCGCTTATCGGACCAAAAAACATGACCTATGATAAAAATAAGTCGCTGATGGATTATATAAAGAAGTTGCTTGGAAGTACGGGAAGCGCCGGTGCAATCATTCTGCTTATCAATCTGTGTTAGGTTAGCCCGGCTGTATATTTACGGGGTATCTCTATAGCAGGGACAAGAGTGTGTTCTCGCAGCATTACCACAGGATACGGTGGCACAGACAGTAAAAGAGTAATCAAAAAACAATACATTATACATGACAATTATGACAGAAAAAAAACACAACAATCACAGAGCAACCTTTCGCGTCTCACAAAAGGCCGTTGTCTACAATCCGACAGAAGAAAAATATCTCTTGGTTAAATCGACGAAGGATGGTAGTCCAACGCACCGGCAGTGGTACAAGACATTTGGACCGTGGGATTTGCCCGGCGGACACATTGATGTAGGTGAGCGTGATATGAAGGATGCGCTTCTGCGAGAGCTCAAAGAAGAGATGGGTGTCGCCCTCAAGAGAGACGACCTCCTCGGACCAACGGGCACGGTACTGCAAGAACATCCGGGCAATCCTGTGCCTGTTGTGGTAATCTTTTATCTTGTGGAGTATTCCGGAGAGATTGTGCTGAGCGAAGAACATGTTGAACATCTGTGGCTTACGTACGATGAAGTTATCGCAAAGAAAGACGTTAAGCCATGGGTCAAAGACGCGCTAACCGAAGCCAAGGCATTTGTGGAAAACTGTGATGCGGGGGAGCACATGTTGCGCGTCCTTGCGGAATTTGATAATTATAAAAAGCGTAGCGCACAACAGCAAAAGGATTTTGCAAAATACGCAAGTGAGAAAGTCATCATGGAGATGTTGCCGGTGCTGGATAATTTCCATGCGGCGACACAGCATGTGCCGGAAGACCAAAAAGACAGTCCGTGGCTCACAGGCATTATGTACATCCAAAAGCAAATGGAAAAGGTCTTTGAAGATGCGGGAGTCACGCGCTTACCCATCAAAGAAGGCGATGCGTTTGACCCGGAAACGATGGAAGCGATTAAGTCGGATAAGGCAGACGATAAAAAACAGCACGCAGAAAACGAGTCTCATGATCAAAAGGAAAAAGCGGAGAAAAAGCATCGCATCACAAAGGTCGTACAACATGGATACAAAATTGGTGATAAAGTTTTGCGTCCGGCGCGGGTAGAGGTTTGTGAACAATAAGAGAAAAAATTGTCCGCAATGACATTAAACTATGGACATGTTAAATCAATTAATAAAAAACATATGAGTAAAATACTCGGTATCGATCTCGGTACAACAAACAGCGCCATGGCGGTGGTGGAAGGTGGAAAACCTGAAATTGT
>CAZMCZ010000083.1:0-2500 GCA_964565145.1 uncultured Pseudobdellovibrionaceae bacterium
AATTATTGTAACAAGATTATATTTCTTTGTCAAGGGTTTACAAAAATATGCTTCAGCGTATAGTGACAGAGTACGGAGTATAGTATAATAATAACAACAACTTATTAAGAACATTTATGAAGAAAAAAACCGACACAAAAAAAGAAAAAGAAACCGTCGTGGTTATGGGACTTGGCTATGTCGGACTACCGCTTGCCCTTCTGAGCAAACAAAACGGCTACAACGTTATCGGCTATGACGTCCACAAAGATACCGTCAAAAAAATCAACCAAGGCGTTTGTCCACTCAAAGACGATGCGGAAGTTGTAGAGCTATTTAAAAAAAATAAGTTTCGCGCAACACAGTCCACCAAACAAATTGCCAAAGGCGACATCGTCCTCATCTGCGTACCAACGCCTGTTGATGAAAGCCAACAACCCATCTATGATTACGTCATTGACGCTTGTGAAAACGTCGCCAAAAACCTCAAAAAAGGCGCACTCGTTGTCTTGGAGTCCACGGTAAACCCCGGCACGAGCGAGGAAATCATACGTCCCATTTTTGAGCGTGCCGGTCACAAAATCGGCAAAGACGTCTTTATCGCACATTGTCCGGAGCGCATTGATCCGGGCAAATCATCTTTTAGTGCAGGCTATCACATCGGCAATATCCCTCGTGTTGTCGGCGCCTTTACAAAAAAGGGCACGAAGCGTGCCGTGGCGTTTTATGAATCCATTATTGATGCAGAAATTCGCCCGATGAAATCAATCCGAGAAGCCGAAGCGGTCAAAATCCTTGAAAACTCATTCCGCGATATCAACATTGCATTTATCAACGAAATCGCCCAGGGCTTTGATGCGCTCAACATTGACATTATAGATGTCATCGAAGGCGCCAAAACAAAGCCTTATGCCTTTATGGCACATTATCCCAGTTGTGGCGTAGGAGGACACTGCATCCCCGTTGACCCCTACTATCTGATCGAGAAAGCGCGTCGCACGGGATTTGACCATAAATTTATGCGCAATGCCCGTACCGTAAACAATTACATGCCACAATACACCGTTGAACGCATGCAAGAGGCGCTCAATGCCGCAAAGATGCCTATGAATGGAACCGTTATCGGCGTCCTTGGTCTTGCGTACAAACCAAATGTGGACGATGTGCGCGAATCACCATCATTCAAAATCATCAAACACCTTGCAAAATATCATGCCAAAGTCGTCACCTACGATCCACACGTCCCACATCAATCTGACAAAAAAACACTCACGGCCTTTCTCAAAAAAGTCGATGCGATTATCCTTGCGACAAACCATGACGAATTTGTCACGATGGATCTCTCACTTCTCAAAAAACACAACATCAAAGCCGTTGTCGATGGCAAAAACTGCCTTGATAGCGTTGCCATCAAAAAGATGGGTATCGTCTATCGTGGCATCGGTCGTCTATAGTTACGATTGATAACCCGTATACGTATTAAGGCGCCTTGAGCGCCTTTTACATTGAGCAGACAACCTGCTATACTAAAAAAGAATGCAACTATTTACCATTATAGAACCACTATGAAATTAATCGTAAACATGCCCGGATACAATGAAGAAGAAAAAATCGCAGAAACCATCAAGCGTGTTCCGCGAACCTTTGAAGGGATTTCCACCGTTTTGGTGCAAGTCATTGACGATGGCTCCACTGACCGCACCGTAGAAGAAGCCCGAAAAGCCGGTGCAGACATCATTATTTCCCATGATGGCAACCGCGGGCTTGGCGTAATGTTTGCGACGATGCGTGAAAGCGCACTCAAACACGGCGCGGACATCCTCGTCAACATTGATGCCGACGGACAATTTGACCCAACGGATATCAAAAAAATGATTGCGCCAATTCTGGCAAAAAAGGCAGACATCGTCATCGCCGACCGCTTCTCCAAAAGCACCGCACAAAACATCCCTTTCCTCAAAGACAAGCTCAATCGTCTCGGCGCCTGGCTGGTCGCCAAAGCCCTTGGTAAACCGGTCGTAGATCTTACGTGCGGGTTCCGTGCACACAACAGAGAAGCTCTCTTGAAATTAAACGACCCAACGGGCTTTACCTATACGCAAGAAACCATTATCGATGCCATCGGCAAAAACCTCAAGCTCCTCTGGATTCCCGTCAATGTCACCTATCATGAAGGGCGCAAGTCACGCGTTGTAAAAACCATTTGGAAATACGTCAACAACAGCGCACGCATCATCATCAAAGCATTCCGCGATATCCGACCAATGAAATTTTTTGGCATTCCGGGATTTACGCTTATTGCCTTGAGTGTCGTGACATTTGGCATCTTTTTGAGTCGTTATCTCCCAGAAATGCACTTTGAACAAAACCGTAATTACTTCTTTATCACCATCACACTCTTTCTCATTGGTTTGCAATTTGTCATCTTTGCACTCATTGCTGACATGGTAAAATCTTCACGCCAACTCACCGAAGAACTTCTCTATCGCCAACGAAAAGCCCAATACAAAAAATAGCCTTC
>CAZMCZ010000084.1:0-2370 GCA_964565145.1 uncultured Pseudobdellovibrionaceae bacterium
AAAGATGCTAAACATGACACAACGAACATCTTCATGTATAGTGGAGGTATGGATCTCAAAAACGCAGCAACACACATTGAAGCGCACGATGTGCAGGACGATACAAAACACACACAACACAAAAAACAGGTGCTGGGCGCTGTTTTTGTGTTGATGTTTTTCTTTGATGGCATTGGTATGAGTGGTGCGATGCACTATGCATTGGCGCATGGTATGTGGAGCATTGTCATCGTAAGTGGGATTTTTACATTGACGCTTTTTCTCCTTCTCGCAGTGCTCAGTCCCATAACGCCGTGGCGCATTGGTGCCGTGGTGGCATTTTTATTACCACTGATGCTGTGGCCACCATCAATCGTCACACTGCTCTGTGGTGTCATTGCCTTTGCGCTTCTGGTGTATTATACAACGCAAATCCGATTTGTTTTGGATAATATGCGAGAAATTCGCATCAGGGATGCCTTTCGTAGCGGTGTCGGGGGGATTCTTATTGCTGTTGCGATTCTTTTGAGTGGTCAGTATTACGCATTAATCGTGTCACGCAATGTGGATGATTTGTTGCCACGTGTAGATCATCTGACAGCAGTACACTCGCTTGTGGAGCGTTTTATCGTCAAAAACAACAGTGGCGGTGTGCTTACGGTTGATCATTTTCTTGAACAATTTGTGCAACGGCAGTTTGGCACAATCGCACCAACGACGGAACACCTTGTCGGACTTACGCGTATCAATGACACGCGGATTTTGGGACAGGCAAGCATCGGGGAGATGATTACACGTATTACCAAAAAAAATAGCACACACATGACGGGCGCATTGACAGAAAGCCTTAAAAAAAGCATTGTTGAGCGTACGCGAAAAGACCTCTCGCAGGCTATTGGGACATCTCTGCACGGCTCAGAGGACATTGTAGATGTCGTCATCCTCTTTATGCGCGCACAAATCAAAAAAGCAATCGTGAGCAACCCTGCAATCATGACGGCGCTACCAAAAGTATTGGCAATCTTTTTCTTTTTGACGATTCTTTCTTTTAGCATTATCTTTCGTGGGATTGCCGTTATCGTTGCGCGTGGCGTTTTTGCACTTTTGGCACAGACATCACTCTTTTCTCTGGTCAAAAAACCACGCAATGTGGAGAGGATTTCTTTTTCCTCCAAATAGAAAGGATATGACATTAGCACTCTCTTAGAGGGATTGCTAATTTTTTGTTTTCGTGGTACACTATCAAAAGCAAGAAATCTATTTATTAAAAGAATAGCAATGAATCCATATGACGTATTAGGCGTTGAAAAAAATGCCTCTGATGATGACATCAAAAAAGCATTTCGTAAAGCGGCGCATAAGCATCACCCAGACAAAGACGGCGGTGATGAAGCGAAGTTCAAAGAGATTAACGAAGCGTATCAAATTCTCTCGAACAAAGAAAAGCGCGCGCAGTATGATCAGTTTGGACAAACTTTTGACGGTGCCGCCGGTGCCGGTGCCGGTGGTGCCGGCGGACAGGGGTTTGGCGGTTTTGATTTTTCACAGTTTACACAACAAGGTGGACAGGCCGGTGGTTTTGAATTTGACTTTGGTGGCGGTGGCGGATTTGCCGATATGTTTGGTGGTGGGCGACAACGGGCACGTGGACGAGATATTCAGGTCGGTGTACGCATTACTTTTGATGAAATGATTCACGGCACTACCAAGGACATTACGTTACACAAAGATGTCGTGTGTGAACACTGCAAGGGAACCGGTGGTGAGCCCGGCGCAAAAGAAAAAACTTGTACAACATGTAACGGACAGGGGAGTGTTGAAAAGGTGATGCGGACGATGCTTGGCAACTTTGCGCAACGTGTTGTCTGTGCTGATTGTCATGGAAAGGGAAAGACGTACGACAAACAATGTACGGTTTGTCGTGGCAAAGGACGTGTAAAGAAAGATGTGACAGAGCATATTGAAATCCCCGCCGGCATCAACAATGGGCAGACGATTTCGCTTAGCACAAAGGGTGAGGCCGGTGAAAACGGTGCGCCGGCAGGTGATTTGTTGATCGTTGTCGAGGTTGAACCGGATGCGCGGTTTGTGCGCGAGGGCAACAATATCAACTCAGAAATCCACATCACCTTTCCGCAAGCGGCGTTGGGAGATAAGGTGAGCGTTGAAACCGTTGAGGGTCCCGTTAAAATGAAAATTCCCGCCGGCACGCAGTCCGGTGAGGTCTTTCGCATTCGTGGCAAGGGCGTACCACGCTTACAAGGCATTGGACGGGGAGATCACATGGTCAAAGTGATTGTGGACGTACCGACAAAGCTTACCAAAGAACAGAAAAAACTCATTCAAGAGCTTGCGCAAACATTATAATAAAATATCCCCGACATTGTTTTG
>CAZMCZ010000085.1:0-2300 GCA_964565145.1 uncultured Pseudobdellovibrionaceae bacterium
TATAATCGCACTTATAGCCGTTTTCTATCTTCCATGTATCAGGCTCAAACTCGCCATCGCCGTTACAATCAACGCTATAATCATAGCCCGACCCAATTGTTGGAATGATAAAAAATACATCAGAAGATACACCAGGCTTTTCTGTATCAATACCAAATTTAAAATAACCTGCAAAAGCATGTTGCGCAAAGAGCACCATAAAACCAAGCAAAAAAGATGCCAAAAAACCTCGTTGTATGTTCATAACTATTCATTAAACAATTCTCCCTCTATTGTAGCACAACTCACAAAAAAAACGCCATGATCTTCTCCGGCGTTTTAACAGAAGGATGCCTATAGTGCAGAGCGCCGCGCCTTGACGCGATCGTTTTCACTGAGGTGTTGCTTGCGCAAACGAATAGATTCCGGCGTGATTTCCAGGTACTCATCATCTGTCATCACTTCCATGCCCAACTCAATCGTCAATGGAATATGTGGCGTCAGATTGATCGCATCATCGCTACCGCTGGCGCGCACATTTGTAAGGTTTTTCCCCTTAATGGGATTGACCGTCATTTCATCACCTTTTGCAGTATTACCAATGACTTGCCCCTCATATACCGGCGTGCTCGGTCCGATGTACAATGCGCCTCTGTTCTGCAAATTCGCAAGGGAATACCCCAACGCCTTACCCGTTGCGCCACTAATCATCGCTCCGGCTGCGCGCTTTTTGATTTCACCAACATAGGGGCGAAAATCTATAAAGCGACTGGACAAAATACCCTCTCCCTTGGTGTCGACGACAAACTCTCCACGATACCCGAGCGCGCCGCGCGTTGGAATCTCAAAAAGCATCCGCACGCCGTCAGATTGATGTTTCATGTCCGTCATCTTGCCCTTACGCTTACCAAGCTTTTCAATGATGGCGCCAGAATATTCTTCCGGAACAGTAACCGTCAATTCCTCAAATGGTTCGCTTTTTACACCATCAATATCTTTGATGATCACGTGTGGCTGACTGACAGCAAGCTCAAATCCCTCTCGTCGCATATTTTCAAGCAATACCGCAATATGCATCTCTCCACGACCATAAACCATAAAATGATCTCCGCTGAAATCAACACGCAATCCGACGTTGACTTCCAGCTCTTTCACAAGGCGCTCGCGGATTTGTTCACGTGTTACAAATTTACCCTCTTTGCCGGCAAAGGGCGAATCATTGACCAAAAACTCCAAAGAAATCGTTGGCTCATCAACGGTAATTGCCGGCAATGGCGTTGCATCTTTATCAGCGCAGACTGTTTCTCCGATATCAATATCGTCAATGCCGGCAAACATCACGATATCACCGGCCTGTGCCATACTGGTTTCTACGCGATCGATGCCGGAAAACGTAAAAATTTTAATAATCTTCCCCGTGCGCAGTTCCCCATCGGTATTTTTGATAAACACATCACCGATTTTGAGCGTCCCTTCATAAACACGCGCAACGGCCAACCGTCCCAAGAAGTCATCGTATGCGAGTGAAAACGGTTGTAGGCGCAGTGGTGCATCGCCGTCATTTTTTGCCGGTGCAACATGCTCTAAAATCATATCAAGCAATGGCGTCATGTCCTTACTGTCATCTTGTAATGATTTTTTGGCAATGCCATCACGACCGATAGCGTATACCGTAGGAAATTCTAATTGCTCATCAGTTGCACCCAGATCAAGAAAAAGCTCAAAAATCTCGTCCTCCACTTCGCCGAGCCGTGCTGCGGGCTTATCAATTTTATTGATGACAACCATGGGATGATGCCCCAGCTCCAATGATTTCTTGAGGACAAAGCGCGTCTGTGGCATTGGGCCCTCTTGTGCATCCACGACAAGCACCACGCTATCAATGGCACGAAGAACCCGCTCCACTTCCGAGCCAAAGTCCGCATGCCCCGGTGTATCAACAATGTTAATCTTTGTGCCCTTGTATTCAATAGCGGCATTTTTTGCATAAATAGTAATGCCACGCTCTTTCTCGAGGTCATCACTGTCCATGCTTTTGTCCGCGGTTGCAGCACCTGTTTGCTTCATGATGGCATCGGTAATCGTGGTCTTGCCGTGATCAACGTGTGCAATAATCGCTATATTTCGTATTTCCATTGTCGTATATGTTTCGCCTCCCACGTCATAGAAGGACGCCTAATTATTTCCTCTCTCCAAAGAAAAAATGCTACTTCCAAGCAGCACTTTCTCCGCTATCTTTTTCACTATGACCATCATAGCGTATATACATTTTTTTGTCAAAAAATCCCAAGGATATTATTGTTCTGCCCCGATAACAACAA
>CAZMCZ010000086.1:0-2208 GCA_964565145.1 uncultured Pseudobdellovibrionaceae bacterium
CAAATCAACATCTCAATCTCTTGATTGCAAGTGTTATTGTGAGTATCGTGGGCATTGCCATTCCCGTCATTGGATGGCTTATCATTCTCCCTGTTGGATGGCTTATTCTTTTTGTCTTTGCAATTATGGGACTGATCAATGCCATGAATGGACAGATGAAACCATTGCCACTAATCGGAGGATTTAAACTTCTCAAATAAATAAAGTTAGTCATGGCTTTATAACAGAAGCACACCGCACTTCTAGTATGGTGTGTTTTGCTTTATAATAGAAAGAAAGAATATCATAGAAAAACAAAATGCAAAAAAACATTCTCACAAAACGCACAAAGATTGTCGCAACGATTGGTCCGGCGTCAGAGTCACAGCAAACATTGGAAAAGATGATGCGCGCGGGGCTTAATGTCGCACGCTTTAATTTTTCTCATGGGACGTACGATTGGCACAAATCCGTGATAGCGAACGTAAAGAACGCCGCACAACAGGTCGGTGTCAGTGTTGCCGTTCTTGCAGATTTGCAAGGACCGCGCATCCGCACAAAAATCAAAAACGATATCGTCATCAAAAAAGGCGATATCGTCCGTCTCTGCGATATCACGACGGACGCGGAATATAAGCGTCATTTGGAAAAAGACTATACCGTCATTACCATTGATTGTGCGCACATGATTGAGCATTTGAGCATTGGTGATAGCGTTTTGATCGAAGACGGATTGATGTCGATGAAAGTGATTGATTTGACCGACACTCACGCTGTGATGGAAGTGCTTGCCGGTGGCACGGTAAAAAACCACAAAGGCGTAAACATCCCCGATGCTGAGATTCCACTGCCGACCATGACGCAAAAGGACCTTACAGATCTTGAGTTTGCACTGAGTCAAGGCGTGGATTATGTCGCATTATCATTTGTGCGTCGTGCACAAGACATCGTGGATCTGCGCCGGTACATGCAAAAAATCCTAGGCAAAGACGCTCACCTCCCAAAAATCATCGCAAAGATTGAGCGCAAGGAAGCGCTCACAAACCTCACTGCGATTTTGGGTGCCGTAGATGCGGTTATGGTAGCGCGTGGCGACTTGGGTATAGAAGCGGACCCCGCACGTGTAACCCTCTATCAAAAAGACATTATTGCAAAAAGCCTCAAACACCTGCGACCGGTTATCGTTGCAACGCAGATGCTGGCCAGCATGGAGCATAATCCGCGACCGACACGTGCGGAAATTGCCGATGTAACCAACGCGGTCATCGACAAAGCCGACGCGACGATGCTTTCTGCAGAATCAACAGTCGGCAAATATCCCGTAGAAACGATTCGCACGATGGCAACGATTGCCATTGAAACCGAAGCATCTTCTTATGACGATCCCGACGAAGCACTCACGGTCAATCGTTCCAATGATGAAATCCGCGTGGCACGCGGTGCTTATGAATTCGCGCGGGAAATGGATGCCAAGGCAATCGTCATGTATTCGGAATCCGGCTATACCGCACGTCTTCTCTCGCACTTCCGTCCACAGCGCATGATTTTTGTCGGGACGACAAACTTGCGCACCTATCACCAGCTTGCGCTTGTCTGGGGCGTGACGCCGTTTTTGTGCGATGCCGATGAGTCACGTCGCAATTGCATTGACGAATTGATTGATCATGCGCAAAAGCGCGGGCTCCTTGTGAAGGGAGATCTCGTTGTCTCTGTCGTGGGCTCTACACAGAGCGGGAAGCAATTGGAACTCCTTGGCACAAAAATCATTTAAAGCAAACGACCGCATTGCTTGATTGGCAGGGTCCAAGCATCATGCGATAACGTCTGTGTCCGCAGTGTGGCGCAACAATCCGCATCATTGTTGCAGAGCTTTCCGCAAAAGCACGTGACAAGACATGTGAAAAATGCTACACTCAGAAAACATGACAGGGGGTTTTCTTAAAAATATCACACGTACAAATGTCAAGCGGAGAGGTGGCTGAGTGGTCGAAAGCGCTACCTTGGAAAGGTAGTGTGCGCGCAAGCGTACCGCAGGTTCAAATCCTGTCCTCTCCGCTCGGTATTGGTGCTAGAGAACGTGTTTAAGCATGCCGTTTTTTCACCGAAACATGCAGAACACATATTTTTTTACAAGGGAGAGGTGCCGGAGCGGTTGAACGGGACTGACTCGAAATCAGTTGTATGGCCTTGGTTGTACCGTGGGTTCGAATCCCACCCTCTCCGCAAAAT
>CAZMCZ010000087.1:0-2170 GCA_964565145.1 uncultured Pseudobdellovibrionaceae bacterium
TGTAGCATGCATTCTAAAACTTGTCAATAGCATTGTCATATAAAAAAATCGCGTGCATTGGTCTATGCCAACGCACGCGATATTGAAAATGTTTTCTACTTCACGACGGCCTGTGTTGGCCCTCGCCAGAGAGTCACTCCCTCCGCTTGCAAGAGTTCTATGATTTTTAAATTCATGTCTTCTCGCATAGCAGAAATTTCGTTACTTACTCTGCCGGATTTCTTGAGCCCTATATTATAGACAATAGTTAACTCAAAAAATCCACGCACATCGCCAATGCTACACGTGCGCAAAGAATATTGTTTTTTATTCTTTTCAAAATGCGCCCGAATCTTTGTAATGCAGCGTTCTATTGCCGGTAGCCTTGTATCCGGTGATAGCAGTATCGTGCGTGACACCTCCAAACTATGCCGTGTTTGCAAGTTACGCACATAGCCACCGGAGATTTTATTAAGTGGTAGCGTAAGGTTTGCTCCGTCAAGGAGCTTCAATGTAATGGCATACGGCGTTGCCGAAGTAAATACACCGATATTTCCATCCACCTCGATGAGATCACCGATGCGAATGGGATGCGTGAATGCAAACTTCACAGCACTCAATCCGCCGTTAAGGACAAACGGCGCGAACACTACGACATAAAACGCCGGAATAAGCCAACTCATATCTTGCCACTGCATCAGCTCACTGATGTGGATGTCAAAAATCAACAACACTCCCAGCGACGCCAGAAATACGAGAACGTATTTGATAAGGTGTGCGATGATATACCGATTAAACCGGCTACGCTTCGTCCCCTTGCGACGAAGCACCACATCCACCAACCAAAAGCCTGCTTGGGTTAATAACATAATCACCATGACAAAATCAATGTTAAAAATCTCCTCTGTCAGGTTTTTTGTCATCATACCTATGCCATAAGCTATCGGCAGTGATCCGATCACAATAATGCCATAGCATATGATCTTTGTCTGCAGATTTGCCGCATGGAGATGAGGCCTCGTCTGTACACGAGAACATAACCACTCGCCAATTGGTTTATGCAGGCTTCGTAACCAGTATAGAACCAGTAAAAGAAAAGCCAGCGTAAGGATAAAATGCCACATCTGAAATCCTAGGGCATTTTGTGCTACATCCGAGAGTTTGTCCCCGGCGTGTACCAATGGCGCCACAGCATCTTCCACGCCCTTGGCGGCGTCTACAGCCACATTGCTTGTTTCCATGCCTCACCTCCGTGAGTAAGATAGATAAGATGTTAAATAACCAAAAATACGAACGACTTCTAAGCCGAACAAGAGATTATATGCCAAAAAGGGCTAAAAGTCAAGTGTTTTTTACAGATACAGTGTTTACCATTATACTAAAGAGAGTATAATCCTCACTATCATGACAAAAACAACGCTACAATTACCAAAACATCTTGTGTTGAAGCGCTCTGCGACAGGGCTTGGGATTTTTGCCACAAAAGACATTTACAAAGATGACTTTATCATTGAATATACCGGAGAGAAAATTTCACATGATGAGTCCAACAGGCGTGGTGGCATGTATTTGTTTACACTCAATGATGATTGGGTTATCGACGGAAGCGCGCGTCACAACGGCGCACGCTACCTCAACCACTCTTGCAATCCCAACATTGAAGCAATCATCGAGGACGACGCACGCATTATGTTCTATGCCCTGCGCGATATCGCAGAAGGTGAAGAATTGACTTTTGATTATGGTGAGGAATACTTCAATGACATCATCGCAAAAAAGGGTTGTAAATGCACAAAGTGTTCTCCTTCTCAATAAACCAAATATTCCGCACCCACCAAAAAACCGCTCCCGAAAGCGGTTTTTGGATAAGATATGTTCTGAGCGGGTGAGCGGAATCGAACCGCCATCGCTAGATTGGCAACCTAGTGTAATAACCATTATACGACACCCGCACTTACGTTTGTGGGACCGGAAGGAATTGAACCTTCGACCAAGCGATTATGAGTCGCCTGCTCTAACCGCTGAGCTACGGTCCCGGATAGATCCTCTCACATACAAGACCATACTAAAATTTGGTGTATGTACGCCCGTTATTTCCTTAAAGGACATCGCGTTTCTTTTCAAACGAATCTCTCTGTGCCGAGGGAGAGAATTGAACTCTCGACACAAGGATTTTCAGTCCTTTGCTCTA
>CAZMCZ010000088.1:0-2143 GCA_964565145.1 uncultured Pseudobdellovibrionaceae bacterium
TGATGGAGCAAACACGACGAGAAAAAATAAATGTCATTGTCCGCGTTATAAATATCTTTTTGGTGGCGCTGTTGTTTTTTAGCGTTGGTTTTGGTGGTGTTAGTCTTATGAGTGTTTTGCCGGCGCTGAGTATTACCTATATCATTGTTTTCTATTGGGAGAAGCGCGTGGCACAAAAGCAAAAGCGAGAGTGAAATATTTTGGTACGTTTTGCAGTAGTAAAGGTAGACAAGGGTGAAACCGTTTCTCGCATCTGCGAGGAATTTTTTATCCTTTATCATCGTTGGTAGAGGATTTTTATAAAAGGGGATACATGCAAAGCGATGTACAACAAGTAAAGGAACGTCTCAACATCGTTGATGTTGTGGGAGAATATGTGCGACTCAATAAAGCCGGTACGTATTTCAAGGCGCGATGCCCTTTTCACGAAGAAAAGACACCATCATTTGTCGTCAATGAAGACCGGCAGACATATCACTGTTTTGGCTGTGAGGCCGGAGGAGATGTCATCTCTTTTGTCATGGAAATGGAAAACCTCACATTTCGGGAAGCGCTGACGTTGCTTGCGTCGCGCGCCGGCATAGAGCTAACCAAATACACACCACAGCAACAGCAAGCGGAAGACACCAAGAAGCGACTTTATGATCTCATGGCGCATGCACAGGCGTTTTATGAGAAGCAACTATGGAGTAGCAATAGCGCAGTGCAGACAAGAGAGTATCTCGCAAACAGAGGCCTCTCTACGGATGTGCTTAAAAAATTCCACATTGGTTTTGCACCAGACGGATGGGATCACATTGAGACGTTTCTTGTGCACAAAGGCTACACCACCAAAGAGCTTGTGCAGGCCGGCATGAGCATTGCCAAAGACGCCGGCGGGCAGTATGACCGGTTCCGTCATCGGATTATGTTTCCCATTGCGGATACGCTTGGTCGTACCATTGGTTTCTCGGCGCGTGTAGCGCCCGGTGATGATGAGACGCAAGCCAAGTACATCAATACACCGGAGACACCACTCTATCATAAGAGTGATGTCCTCTATGGTATTCATCTTGCCAAAACAGCAATCAAAAAAGCCGATAGCGTAATCATCGTAGAGGGAAATGTCGACGTTATCGCGGCGCATGAAGCCGGCATCGAAAATGTCGTGGCCGTGTCCGGTACGGCGCTAACGGCAGAACACATCAAGATTTTGAAACGCTATACGACGCAGTTTATACTGTTTTTTGATGCGGATACGGCCGGGCAGAAGGCGGCGCGTCGCTCGGCGGCGACATGCTTTGCTGCCGATGTGCAACTCTCCCTTGTATCGCTTGACGGAGGCAAAGATGCCGCGGACATCGTAGCGGAAGACCCGGAGAAACTCCGCAGTGCAGTCGGCAATGCCACGGACGCCCTAACGTTTTTTATACGGGAAGCGCAGGAACACTATGACATCACGCAACCTCATCAAAAACGCCAAGCGCTGGAACGCGTACTCGCCCTTGCGGCGGAGATTGCTCATCCGGTGGAACGTGATGCATGGGTACGGCGTGTGAGTGAGGTGTTTGACACAACGCACAAAGCGACAGAAGAAATCATGCAACAATTTTTGCAACAGCATCAAGCACCACCACGCACACAACCAACACAGCGCGCACAAAAGCAAACACAGAAACAAAACTCTCCACCATCGGAATACGAGCGCGTCATGTGGGAGATTTTTATGACGGCGTGTGCGTTTCCGGAAGCGTGGAAAGTACTTACCCAAGAAGCAAAGAATTATCCCTTTGTACAGACGCAGCCACTACTGGAGAAGTTGGTTGAGAATGGCGAGGCACTGGCGTATGATCTGGGGGCGTTTATCGAGAAATACCCCGCATACGAAAAACTGTACAGCAAAACGGCACACTTCCGCGATCAGTGCGAGCAAACACATGAAAAAGCATATGACCCACAACAGGCAATGCATAGCCACCTCACGCGAGCACAAAAACTGTATCACAAAAAGCGCCTCGCACAGCTGACAGCGCAATTACAAAAAGCCGATCGCGAAGGCGATAGCGCAAAAAGAGATGCCTATCTCAAAGAATTAAATCATCTTACAAAATCATCATAATTATATGGCAACCAAAAAAACAACCAAAAAAACAATCAAAAAATC
>CAZMCZ010000089.1:0-2074 GCA_964565145.1 uncultured Pseudobdellovibrionaceae bacterium
CCTATGCAAAAAATCTCATAAAGGTGTATCATAGAGCAATAACACAACGACAGAAGCACACTGTATGAAGATTATTTTTATCGGACAAAAAGGCATCGGTGGTGGCATTGCCGGTGGCGTTGAGAAACATGTTGAGGCATTGAGTAGACGTTTGAGTGCGCACGATCATGACGTCAGCGTCTATGCGCGTCGGCATTTATACAACGATAAGAACCGTCCGTCGGTTTTTCATGGTGTGCGTATGGTGTATTTGCCGACGGTGCCGACAAAACACTTGGAAGCAATTATCCATACGCTGTTGGCAATTTTTCACGTGGCTTTTGTGCAACGTTCTGTTGATGTCATTCACTTTCAGTCGATTGGCCCATCGTCACTGCTTTGGCTGATGCGCTTATTGAAACCGCGAACCGTTGTGATTGCCACGATGCATGCAAAATGTTATGAGCACAGCAAGTGGGGATCGTTTGCGAAAAATTATTTACAGCTAGCGGAGTGGTTGTGTTGTTTTTTCGCACAGAAGGTTATCGTGATTTCAGAGGATTTAAAAAAATACGTTGATCGGCGCTATGGGATTACAGCGCTTTTTATCCCCAATGGTGCTGATTTTTATCAAAAAACAGAGCCACGCGAGTGTATTTTGCAGTGGCACCTTGCTCCACGAGAATATTATCTCTTTGTCGGTCGGCTCATTCCGGGAAAGAAAGCGGACCTTTTGATTGCGGCCTACAAGAAATTACAAACCACTAAAAAACTTGTGATTGTTGGCGGAAGTGCCTATACGGATGACTATGTTCATGCCTTGTATGCGACGGCAAAGGATGATGAAAACATTATTTTTACGGGCACGCAAAAATCATCCATTGTGCGCGCACTGATGCAAAATGCTTATGCATTGGTTTTTCCTTCGGAGAGTGAGGGGATGAGTCTTGTCGTTTTGGAGGCCATAGCGGTGCAGTTGCCGATTATCGCGTGCGATATTGTGGGCAATCGTATGTTGTTGTCACCGCAGACGGCGCTTCTTATCCCGCCAAATGATGTGGATGCTTTGGAGGAGGCGATGATTACTGCTACGAAGCACCCTGAGGAGATGCGGCAGAAAGCGCAAAACGCGTATAAGCAACGGGCGGAGGAGTTTTCGTGGGAATACGTTGCATTTAAAACAACGGATTTGTACTATACATTATCCAATAAAAAATAACGATGCGCACTTTTTTGAGAAAATTATGTCTTCATGATAAATGGAATGTCGGTGTTGTGCGAGGATCTTTGGAAGATAGGGTGCTTTCGGGTAAACAGTTGTCCGATGCGGATGTGACGTGGCTTCCTGAGCGCTGGGGGCACTATAGTGCTGACTCTTTTTTGTTTGTGCATGATAATCGTACGTGGCTTTTTTTTGAAGATTATTTATACAGACGCAATACGGCCGGGCTTGCTGTCGTGGAAGTATTGACGCGTTCTGACGGTAGCATTTATTATGGGACACCACACAACATTATTTCGGAAGCATTTCATCAATCGTATCCTTATGTTTTTGCTCACAAAGGAACAATTTATGCCATTCCGGAGCAATCGGCCTCGGGGCATGTGACCCTTTATGAGGCCGTTGATTTTCCTTTTATTTGGAAGAAAAAGAAACATCTTTTGGAACATTTTGCCGGTGTGGACGCGACGCCTTTTTGGCATGATGGACGGTGGTGGATGTTTGTATCAGAACTTGGCAGTGAAGAAAATCGGGAAGTGGCACTGTATTTTGCCGATGATCTTTTGGGTATGTGGACGAAGCATCCACAGTCTCCGCTTTTGCATCGTGCGCGTGGTGCGCGGATGGCAGGCAATATCTACAAAGATCATCATGGCACACTTTATCGGTTTGGGCAGGATTGTTCTACGACATATGGTGGAGGTATCATCGTCTATCGCATTGATGAGATTTCAAAAGACGTTTATAGAGAAACTGAAATACATGCAATCAAGCCCTTTGGAACGTATGCACAGGGCATCCATACAATCGGCTCTTTGCAGGGACAAGCACTCTATGCCATTGATGCAAAACGATGGGCGGGTCCGATAGAGG
>CAZMCZ010000090.1:0-2039 GCA_964565145.1 uncultured Pseudobdellovibrionaceae bacterium
CCGAGCAATCACTTTTATCAAGTGATTGTGGCGGTGCTGTTGGGTGTCTTTATTGGCTTGCGACGTGAGACACTGCGTGGCAAAGAACGCAAAAAAGGCGCCGACATCTTGGGCATTCGCACCACGACGCTTCTTGTTCTCTTGGGAACGGTTGCGACATTTTTTGAAGACATTTCCTTCTTTGTTTTGCTTGTCTTTGGTGGGGTTTTTCTCTTGTTGCTCATTGCGTACATCAATGGTGTTTTTCGCCTTAATCGCTATGGATTAACGACAGAAATTTCAGCATTACTGATGTTTTTTATGGGTGTGCTCATTGGACGCGAGCAAGTGTTCCTTGCGATTCTTCTGGCGATAACGCTGGGAATTTCCAGTGCATACAAAAAACACATCCATACGTTTGCACAACGTTTTTCACTCAAGGAATGGTCCGGCACACTGCAACTCCTTGTGATTTCCGCGTTGATTTTGCCACTTCTTCCCAAAGAACCAATTGATCCCTTTGGTATTTTTGTTCCATTTTCCATATGGGTTCTTGTCATTTTAATTTCCGGCATTGGTTTTATCGGGTACTTTTTCTCAAAGTTTTTTGGTGAAAAAAAGTCGATCTTTCTCGTCTCACTTCTCGGCGCTCTTGTCTCCAGCACGGCAACAACGACGGCGCTGGCAGAACGTTCCAAGAAACCACACGCCAATCAGATGGTGCTATTAATCGGTGTGCTCATTGCAACGGCGGTGATGCAAGCACGCGTGATTGTGGAAATTGTCATTTTATCCACGCATGTTCCACGGGCATTCATTGCTGTTGCTGTCGTGATGATGATTGTGGCACTTATTGTTGCGCTTATATATTATGTTATCTTACAAAAAGCATGTCGTGATGACGATGTCAGACCGCCGGAGATGCATAGTCCGTTTGAGATTGTGCCGGCTTTGAAATTTGCGCTTTTCTTCAGCGTTATTCTTTTTGCCATTCACTTTGGCAAAGTATATTTTGGTGATATTGGTGCCTACATAACAACGGTCATAGCGGCATTTGCGGATGTGGATGCGGTCGTTTTTTCGGCGTTGCTTTCTTATGGGACGCAAACGATGAGCGAACAATTCGTCGGAAACATTATTTCCATTGCTCTGATTGTTAACACTGCCGTGAAACTGCTCTACATTTTTCTTTTTGGTGAACGCTCATTTTTTTATAAAATGCTTCTTCCATTGGGCGTTGTCATTGCTATGGGAATTGGTACGGTGTTTTTTATCTAATGATTTTTTATGCATAAACAATCAACCACCATCAGCAAAGAACATCTTCTCAAGCACCTGCAAGAAGATCATCATAAAACACCATTGGCACAGTATCTCAAAGAGGTTGTTTATGGCGGTATTGACGGCATCATCACAACCTTTGCCGTTGTTGCCGGGTTTACAGGTGCCGCAGCTCTGGGAGAAGGGTCATCACTACATCTTCCCGTCGTCGCGATTGTGGTTTTTGGGCTTGCAAATCTCCTCGCTGATGGTTTTGCGATGGGGACCGGTGAGTTTTTGTCTGCACGCTCTGAAAAAAAACTCTATGCCAAAGAATATGCCAGGGAGCGTCATGAAATTGACAATAATCCGGAATTTGAAGCGGCGGAAAGCAGGCTGTTGTTTGAACAAAAAGGTTTCAGCCCAGAAGACGCACAAAAACTTGTGGATCTTTATCGTAAAAATCCAACATATTGGACGGAGTTTATGATGCGTTATGAGTTAGAAATGCCTATGCCGGATCGCTCGCCACTACGCAATGCTCTGGCGACATTTGGTGCGTTTGTCCTCTTTGGTTCTTTGCCATTGATCCCATATCTTTTCGTAGGACATCATCATTATATTTTTCTTTTTTCAGCGCTCTCTGCGATCGGCGCTTTGGCGATTCTTGGGATGTTGCGTGCACGGATCACACAAGAGTGGGCAGTAAAAAGTATGGTGGAAATTATCGGCTTAGGTGTTTTTGCGGGCGGTATTGCCTATGCCGTTGGACTGCTATTGCGATAATGCTTTGTACAGTA
>CAZMCZ010000091.1:0-2021 GCA_964565145.1 uncultured Pseudobdellovibrionaceae bacterium
AAAAGCTTTGAGTCGATGATAAGTGCCGGGAAACAAAAGCCCTTTACCCGCCACAATGCCTGCGGCACCTGCCAAGATGATTGCAGAGATTTCTAAGGCACCATGTGTCCATATCGTCAAAAATGATTCACCCAATAAGCCCCTTTCGTAAAAGAAGTATTGGAAAACGCCAACCATGACACCATTACTGACTAACATGCCGATAGAGCCGATGGAAGCAAAAACACCTAATAGAAAACAAAGTAAGGAGACCCATAAGTTATTGGCAACAATCCCGATGGACATGCCAAAAGGGCCGCTGGATTTATAGATGGCTAGTGGGTCACCGCTTTCAATATTTTTGATGGTTTCATTGACGTATCCATCTCCTAAAATAATATTCGCAAAATTGGGATCCATGTGTTGGGAAAATGCACCCACAAACATGGATAACATAAAAACAGAAAAAGCCAGCAATACTTCTCGACGAGATTCATACATGATTTGCGGAAGCTCATCCGTCCAAAAGTTGAAAAAAGAGTTTTTCTTTAGTCTCTTCGCTCGATAAATTTTGAAAAATAACCTTTGCGCAAGCCAATTCAAGTAGGCACGTATAGAGCGATTGGGATAAAAAGTACGAGAATATGAAAGGTCGTCCGTAATTTGAACAAACAAATCGCTTAACTCATCAGCCTTTTCTCGTGGATTGTCGATGGCTTTTTCCAGTCGCTCCCATTTTTCGAGATTTTGTTTGATAAAATTGGTTTCTTTCATGCGAGCGGGAGGACTAGAGAATTTAAGTAAATGAATTTTGCAGAATTTCCTATTTGTATGCAAAAGAAGCGTAAATTTGCTAAAAATTTTGACGATAGGCAAGTATTTTTGATGATTTTGTTGCTTATTTGATACAATAGACGTCTAAAAACTTGAATATGAAGCGATTAGCATTAAAAACAACACAAAATGTGGTCATTGAGTATCCGGCGGCTTCCGTTTTGGAGCGGATTGTTGCGGGGCTGCTTGATCTTTTTATAATAGGTATTTTGTCTTGGTTTTTTATCTACTTGTGGGTCACGGTATTTAAAGCATTTGATGTAGATCGTATGGGGCGAATTTTTTTGATGCTTTTACCTTTTGTCGTCTTGATTGCTTATCATGCGCTGAGTGAGTACTTTGCGAACGGACAAAGTGTCGGGAAAAGAATTTTAGGGATTAGAGTGGTGAGAGTAGATGGGCAAAGGGCAGGAATGCGTGAAGCGATGTTACGGTCGATTCTATTGATTCTTGATATGGTGCTTTCGTCCGGGGTTTTAGGTGGATTGCTGATAGCTACATCAAGAAGGCGGCAGCGGTTAGGCGATATGGCAGCCAATACGGTCGTGATAAAAAGTGCTCCACCAAAGCCTTTTCGGTTAAAGGATATTGTTAATATTAAGACGACCGAAGACTATGAGCCTACTTATCCGCAAGTGATTAATTTTACGGAGAAAGATATTCTTCAAGTTAAAGAGACGCTAAGGCGTTTGCAAAAATATAAAAACGATGCCCATCGGAAGGCTTTCATAAAGATGACTATACGGATGGCTAAGTTGTTGGATCTCAATGAAGTACCTAGAGATAGGGTCGGATTTGTGAAAACAATTATTAGGGATTACATCGTGCTAACAAGATAAAATGGGAAGAAAGAAAAAACAAAAAATATTGATGAATGTCCAATTTACGGGCATCGCTGATAAGGGAAAAGTCGTAGGCAGGGATGAAGACGGAATCGTAACTTTTGTGGAAGGGCCTATACCGGGAGATGTAGCAGATGTACTTGTTTATCGAAAGAGAAAAGGAGTCTTTCAAGGGCAGACCATTGCCTATCATCATTTTTCTGAAGACCGGGTTGCCCCAAAATGTTCCCATTTTGCTTTGTGCGGTGGTTGCAAATGGCAACACATGAAATACGAAGCACAATTGCACCACAAACAAGTCGTGGTCAAAAATGCACTGCAGCGAATCGCCAAAGTTGATACTTCTGTGATGGAGCCTATTTTGGG
>CAZMCZ010000092.1:0-1948 GCA_964565145.1 uncultured Pseudobdellovibrionaceae bacterium
AAATAAAACCCTTTACAAAAATGGAGTTTTGTGCTAGTGTATGAATATCTTTAACAATGAGAAAAGGAGGGGAACATGGCAATGTTTCTTCACGTAAACAAGGGTAGGCGCTCAGGAGAAGAGGCTTACGTCGTCCATTGGACGGACGATACCGGCAAAAGTCAGAAAACGCGCCTGTTGCGCGTCAATGGCAGATTAAGACATAATTGTGGCCGGTTTATGCCACGACCTGTTTTCATATCTGCCACAAGGGCAATTGATGCCAAGGATTTTGGCAAAAAAGCTCGAAAAAAGCAACCATGGTGGCAGGAATACTTCTCTGACGCGATGAAACATCAACGTGCCTGTGAAGGAGCAGGCGCTTGTGAAAAATGGGAGGAATGATGATTTTTTTAAAAAAAGCATTTGAAAAAAATTTTTTAAAGCAAGAGGAAAAAGAAAGAAGAGGCAATGAGAGAGATTTGCCGCTCTATCTCTTTTCGTCCGAAGAAGGACGCGTGGTAGAGAGAGACGAGGTAATCTCTTTCTCTCTTTCTGAAGAGGGTGTGGCGTTGGAGGTGCTCACTTCTGATCCGCAGGAGCAGTTTCTGAAAGGCACTGCGCTTCATTCTTTTGGAAATGGAGACTTTGTCTACATTTTCAGATATGATTAACAATTGGGGTGTTTATTGTGATGTACAATAAGCGCCTTTTTTCTTTGCGTAAAAAGTGCCATAATGGAAATATGAATACACGACAACCACTTGCTGACCGGATGCGACCGCGTACACTCAAAGAGTATGTCGGACAAGAGCATCTCGTGGGCAAAGGAAAAATGTTAAAAGACTTCATCGTCGAGGATAAAATTCCATCACTGCTTTTGTGGGGTCCGCCGGGGACGGGCAAGACCACGTTGGCACGGATTATTGCCGGGGAGACAGAGGCGAAGTTTATCCAACTGAGTGCCATTAACTCCGGTGTAAAAGACATCCGTAGTGCCATAGAAGAAGCGGAGAGTTACGCGCGACTGGGCACCAAGACGATTCTTTTTATCGATGAGGTTCATCGGTTCAATAAGGCACAGCAAGATGCTTTTCTCCCGTATGTGGAAGATGGGACGATTATTTTTATCGGTGCCACGACAGAGAATCCAAGCTTTGAAGTCAACAACGCACTGCTTTCTCGATGCCAGACGTTTGTGTTGGACGCACTGACGCAAAAAGATATCATCACCATCATCGAACACGCCCTTCACGATCCGGAGCGTGGCTTGGGCAAGCAAAACATCACGCTTGACAAGAGTACAAAAGAGTATCTAAGCGCAATGGCCAATGGCGACGCACGCACCGCGCTTAATGCGCTAGAACGCGCTGTAGAATTTGCCGGCAAAGGGACAATCACCAAAAATCACATTGAGCAGGCATTGCAAAAAGCGCAACTTCTCTACGACAGAGCGGGGGAAGAACATTACAATCTCATATCCGCGCTACACAAATCCATGCGTGGCGGTGATGCGGATGCAAGCCTGTACTATTTAGCGCGAATGCTTGCCGGTGGCGAAGACCCCTTGTATATCGCACGGCGCATCGTGCGGTTTGCCAGCGAAGACATCGGTCTCGCTAATAGCTTTGCGCTTCCACAGGCAACGGCAACATATGACGCGTGTCGGTTTATCGGCATGCCGGAGTGTGGCGTCAATCTCGCACAGGCCGTTGTGTATATGGCCAAGAGCAAAAAATCCGTTGCGCTCTATGATGCCTACAAGGACGCAATGGATGATGCTACAGAAAAGGGAAATATCCCCGTACCGCTACATTTGCGAAACGCACCGACGAAACTTATGAAAGATTTGGATTATGGCAAGAAGTATAAATACACACCAAAAGCCAGCAAGGAAGAAAACACCAATCAACAATTCCTCCCCAAAGAGTTAAAAGGTAAAAAATACTTGCATTTTGAATAATCAATA
>CAZMCZ010000093.1:0-1800 GCA_964565145.1 uncultured Pseudobdellovibrionaceae bacterium
GTAGTCTTCAAAGATTTTGAGGAAGGGATAGTAGATATCATCATGCAAGGGGACTTTGCATGTATCAAAAAGTGCTTCATCGTCAAAATACTTTTGCGAAAGTCCGGTGATGACACTTAGTGGTGTGCACTCATCACCTTCACCCATTGCAAGGACGGCTGCCGTTGCGATGCTATCCACGATATTTGCTTGTTCCATTTTGAGCACACGACCAAAAACATCCGGTTTGCCGACATAACTATACAGCGGTGTTATGCCATAAGCGCCAAGGGCATAGCCCGTTGCGCCATAGCGCAGTGGCAGGGAGCGACTATCGGTGATGATGACGCCGAGATGGTTGAGCTGATATTTCTTTTTGAGCATCGTTGCGATTTCTTTGGCGGAACGGGAAGGATGCTGTGGCCAGAGGATGTAGTAGCCATTGCCGTTGCTTGCGTCAATCCCGGCGCTTGATGCAAGGTTGCCGTTGGTGATGGTGTGTTTGACGTAGCCATGTGGCGAGAGATTTCTGGGTAGCGCGTAGTCGGATTCTTTGTCGATGAGAGCGTCTTTTTGGAGGGGATCCTGCTCATTTATTTTTATCGTACGGCCTTGGTGAATGGCGAGGACCTTTGATGTAACGCAAAGGACGCTATACTCTTCCAGAGGGAGATGCTGTGAGCGCAAGAGTTCATAGAGGTCATCACGTGGCGCGGATAGTGGTCGTGTGTGTATTGCTGTGATATTCATAATGTTTATTGTAGCAGAAAACACGTTGCGCGTGTACACAGAAGGAGAGTCCGGTCTTATCATGGGTGCGGAGTGCACAAGGGTTGCAACAGGAGCATAAATCATGTATAATGGCAAGTATCGTTTTATCAGTGAGGTGTAGCCAAGCGGTAAGGCACATGGTTCTGGTCCATGCATGCGGGGGTTCGAATCCCTCCACCTCAGCAAGATTTATAATGACACAACAATGAACATTCTCTACATTTCACCATCATGTCCTTTTTGCCACATGGTCATGGATTTTGCCAAAGAACACAACATCGCGCTTGATATAAGAGATATCACCGATGGCACCAATAGGGACGATCTCATCACAAAAGGTGGGAAAATGCAAGTGCCGTTTTTTGTCGATGAAAAAAACAATCGCTCACTGTATGAATCGCAGGATATCATTGATTACTTACAACAACAGCATTAAATGAAGGAAAGATGTCCTATAGACGGTGAGGGTATTTTTGCACTCTATAAACCACGCGGGATAACCTCGCAGCGCGCTGTGCAAATCGTGAAGCACTGGGCACGCAAAAAAACACACAACAAAAAAATAAAAGTCGGACACGGCGGGACACTTGACCCACTCGCAGAAGGCGTGCTGGTTATTGCCGTTGGACGATCATATACAAAAAATCTTGCAACCGTTGTAAAGGCGCAAAAAGAATATCGTGCAGAGATTACACTGGGCGCCACAACCACGACAGATGACGCCGAAGGAGAAAAGACCATTGTTAATCACACCAAACAACCAACGCATCAAGTACTAGAGGATGTGTGCGCGCAATTTGTCGGGAACATTGTACAAACTCCGCCGGCATATAGCGCGATAAAAATCAATGGTCAAGAAGCGTATAAACGCATACGTCGCGGAGAGCATGTCGTGATGAAACAGCGTCGTGTCCAGATTGATGCGATCACAATTCTTGATTATCACTATCCGGTTGTACACATAAAAGTTGTCTGCGGTACGGGGACGTATATTCGTTCACTTGCGCGTGACATCGGAGCAACATTGGGAACGGGTGCATTTCTTTCCGG
>CAZMCZ010000094.1:0-1691 GCA_964565145.1 uncultured Pseudobdellovibrionaceae bacterium
ACTTTATCGGCGATCCACGATCAAGTATTGTCGATGTGGCATTTACCAAAGTTGTTGGTGGTACGCTTGTCAAGGTGATTGTGTGGTATGACAATGAATGGGGATATAGCAACCGCCTTGTTGACATGGCATTGCGCACGGCAAAACAATTGCAATACACGACATAAAATTTTGTAAGAAATCGTCGCGTAGTAATGCCTTGCATTATTTAGAGAAAGGTGCTACGCTACAGATAGATATGGAGGAGGATGTTCTTTTTATGGGGGCATCCTTTTTGCTCTCTTGAAGGAGCGAAAAGGACGTTGATGCGCATAGGATTGGTGTGTGAGATTAATAAAAAGAGCATAATAACAAGGCCTTGACAAATTTTGCATCATATGCTATAGTGGTCTGTTAGGATTGAAAAAGAGTCTACGACAAGATAAAAAAGAAAAAGTTCACTTTTTATCTTTTGCGTAGAATATAATTTATATTAATAGGACAATGGGATATTTGTTCGGCTATATTTGATGAGTAGGGTGTAGTTTTCAGTCAATTTTTGTTTTAATAATTAGGGGGGGGTGACAGATAATATAATTTATAATATAGTACGTTGTTAATCTATTTAATTATGAGTGTGCTGTCGCAATGGTTTTATATTGTAGTGATATCCTGATATCCATTGATACCGTATGCTCAATCACATATGATTATGAGTAAGAAAAAAATAACAATTAAAAGTGTAATGATTGCAATTTTTATTGCGATTGCGAGTTTTGTCGTTGGTGGCACTGCATATGCTTATTCAACACAAAGCACATCAATGGAAGTGTGTAGTTATGATAAGACAACTGGCAACACTGGAGCATGGTGTTATACAACAGATGCCGGTACGGTAACTGCTCCCGTAGCTGGTTGGTACAAAGTATCGGCAAAGATTAGGCGTGGTGTAACTCACTGGAATGGTGAGTGTCAAACACATGAAGATTTTCATCTATATGTAAATGGAAAATACATCACAACAAGCCGTGATGGCGTTTGCGAAAAAAGCCAAGTGTGGACAACGACAACTTTCCCAAAGATGTATTTGAAAAAAGGCGTGAACAATCTCAAGATGGTACATGCCTACACAAAGGCGGGGCAGGGTGCAAAAACACCGGAATCCGTGCGTGTAAAGCTCACATTCACAAAATCGGAGAATGGACAATGTAATTCAAGTTTGAACGGAAAGTATTTCAATACAAAACCGACAACAAATCTTTGCGCGAAGGGCGTAGCTTCCGGCGTGCGGGGTGATGGCTCTGCATCAAATCCGTGGAAATGGACATGTTCCGGCAAGGATGGTGGCACGAAAGCAACATGCTCGGCAAAGAAGCACTATGTGAATGCCGGTATCTCTGCAAGCGCACAGTGTGTGGGAAGTGATAAAGTGCAACGTATCATAATTACGGCAAATCGTGTCGGTGGATCGACAAGTGGTACTGTCGCATACAAATATAATTGTGACAATAAGACATGGACGGGATGGACAGCTAGCAATAAAAAAGTCTGTACCCATACAACTGCCGGAAGTAAAAAGGTATGGACACAGATTAAACAAGGTGGCGTTGTAAGTAAGCCGGTCAACAAGACGCTTACGGTAGTAGCCTGCATACAATGTGGAAATGGCAAAGTGGAACGTGGTGAGCAATGCGATGACGGCAATACGAAAA
>CAZMCZ010000095.1:0-1603 GCA_964565145.1 uncultured Pseudobdellovibrionaceae bacterium
AAAAAAGCAAGCGCTCTTATACGCGCAATTCCCCCACGGCCAATAGAAAGAGTGACACTGCGATAATAATAAACAAGATACTCACAAAACGTTCCAAATGCCGAGAGGATAATTTGGCTGCAACGTATGGCGCAAGTTGTCCGCCGATGATAACCGCTGGGATTGTCACCATCACAATCTGCCACGGGAAAACATCGACAGTCGTATGTGTCTGCAACAAAAAATGCATACCCGAAGCAAAAATTGCCGTGCCCGCAACAATAAAGTGACTTGTGCCAATGGCGATGCGCGTCGGGATTTTTGTAAGCATCATAGAAATAATCCCCAACTCACCGATGCCAAACCCGGCGGCACCTTGAAAAATCCCTCCGACACCATAGCCGATAAACCGTTTTCGCGCGCCGGCTTTTGATCGACAGTAGTGATATATGTGATGATCCTTGCTTTGGCGTCGCACATGTTCTCCCTCTTCCGTGTCAATGTTGATTGACTGCGCTTTTTGTTCTCTGAGACGTTTCTTTTTGAGCACATGTTGATAGCGCATCAAAAAAAGTGACAAAAGCAACAAAATGGAAATAATGATATACAACACCGCCTTTGGCACAAGGAAAACCACAAACACCCCAACAAAAACAAATGGCAATGCACGTATAATCGCACGGCGCGCTAGTGTGGTGTCGACCAACCCAAAAGCGAGAAAAGCCAGAGCAGATGATGAAAGTCCAAATGACTCTGTGAGCAATCCTAACTTAACAGAGGTAATCGGCGCAAGGGTGTTCCCGCTAAGATGTGGAAAAAGTAAGATAAAAAACGGAACAAAAAGCGCCGCCCCGCTTATCCCCGCCGTATTGACCATGAGTGCAATGAGAAGCGCAATAGGAAACATCCACCAATATGCCAACCAATAGTGCGCTGGTGCCGGTACCAAAAAGTACAATGCCAAAAGAAAAAGAACCACAACACCGACAACGATAAAGCGTTGTTTCTGAATTATTTTTGTGCGCAATGACATAACGTGTCTATTTTGTGCTAAATACCAAACGTGGTTTATAAGAATATCGTGATTTCTCTATTGTATCACGTTTATAACGCGCAACAACGTCGCAAAAAAACCACACACAACAACATTCGGCATCAACCACACTGCTCTTCTTGTGCCGTATCAATCATGTTCTGTGCTTTTTCAACAGGATATAAATGCCGATACTTAATGCAAACATCATCGGATAGATGAAAAAAACATCAACACGAATAACCGGACCATGAATGCCTCGCGCCCAAAAACGCACAGCATATTCATAGACGATACTCATCCCGATGAACCATCCAACACTCCATGCGACTGCTTGTATATTTTTCATTGTTTTCTCGCTCTATGATGATGTTCCTTTTATCGCATCGTCCGCAAATCTTCTGTAAATGCCTTAAACTCCTTTTTCTTTGCCTGTGGAATACGACGCCAATCCGTATCGGTAATCGCTCCCTCTAGTGCATAAATATACGCCGCATGAAATTTGCCACAATAGCCACCCGTCTCATGGATTTTTAGATAGGCCTTCTTTGCACCAAGTGCTCGCAACTTCTCAGGCGTATCAATCCCCGC
>CAZMCZ010000096.1:0-1533 GCA_964565145.1 uncultured Pseudobdellovibrionaceae bacterium
CATTATTTCCCAAGATCCAATTCTTCATCAATGCGAATCTGCGCGACAAAGTCATCAACGTGCGAAACCAAAACCATTGCCCCCTTATAGGCATCCAATGCTTTGGCAATATGTGGGATATGGCGAAAGTTAATGTGATTTGTCGGCTCATCGAGAATGAGAAGTCCCGGCTCCAAGAGTACCAATTGCGCAAAGGCGACAAGACCTTTTTGTCCTTCGGACAGCGTCCCGATTTTTGCATCCATTTCTTTGCGAGAAAGCAAAAACCCCGACGCAATACTGCGCATACGCTCTTCTTCTTTGACTTGCATAACACTCATGAGCGCATCATACACCGTGCTCTCAAAATCAAGTGTCGAAAAATCTTGACGATAATAGCCCACGCGAACACCATCAAGAATATGCTCTCCCTTTGCATGCCCCGATGCCAAACGTTCCAACAGTGTTGTCTTCCCGATACCATTGGGACCTTTCAGTAACAGGTGTTGGTTTTTGCGCAGTGCAATCTCAACCGGCTTGGTCACAACCTCATCTCCGTCCATGATACTCACTTCTGTCACCGTGAGGATGTCTCCGTTAATCTTTTCTTGCACGGGGATGTCAAATGGACGGATTGTACGGTCATCTTTGCGCACATCCACTTTTGACGCTTCCATCTCTTTTACTTCCTCACGTAATTTTTTTGCCAAAAGACGCATTTTACCGCCTTTGTTTTGGAAGTAATTGATTTTCTCTTTATTTTCCTGTATTTTTTTTGCAAATTGTGCGTTTTTGGCGCGCTCTTTTTCCACGCGTTTTGCGATTTCTTCTACAACGTCGTAATAATCACCGGTGTATTGCTCAATGGTATGCGTATAAATATCCAAATACAGCACGCCGTCCGTGAATGTATTGAGAAAGTCTGCGTCATGCGAAATGACGATACACGTCTTGTCATACATCATGAGAAATGACATAAGATGTCCCACGCCATCGGCGTCAAGATTATTTGTCGGCTCATCAAGTAGAAGGATGTCCGGTTCCTGAATCAATGCCGAGGCAAGCAGTAGACGCGCTTGCTGTCCACCGGAAAAATCTGCAATTTTTTTCTCAAGGTCCGCACTCAAATTGACGATGTCCAATACATCTTTAATCTTCCGGTCAAGCTCATAATCTTCACCATCAAAATGCTCTGCAAAAAATGCGCGCACGGTTTTGGGGAAGTGCTCTCGTGCCATCACTTGCTTAGCGAGGGCGATTTTGAGATTTTTATCAATGTTGATGCCGTGTGATGATGGCTTATACTCACCGGTAATGAGGTGAAATAATGTACTTTTCCCTGCGCCATTTTGTCCCATGAGTGCAACTTTTGCACCACGGCGCAATGCAAACGACGCATCCTCTAAGATTTTTTTTCCATCATCATAGGAAAAATTCACATCTTTAAACCGTATTGCTATTTTTTCATCTGCCATAAATGTATTATTTATATTACTGCCAAAAACTACCACACACTATTTTTGAGAGCGTCGTGTCCGCTTTTTGGGAAACGGC
>CAZMCZ010000097.1:0-1515 GCA_964565145.1 uncultured Pseudobdellovibrionaceae bacterium
TATGATTTTGTTTTTTTATGGTACGGACCTTTTCCGGCAGATGCAAGATGTTCGTGCGCTCAAAAAATCTTTTTTGGACAAAAACCCAACGGGCGGTGGGTTTATTTTGTGCGATTTTGACGCCGATGCCGGCGCAGAAGATGTGCGACAAGCACTCATGGCACAAAATCTCTTTGCACAGAAAAAATTACTCATCATCAAAAACCTTTTCAAAAACACAACGGCAGATGTGCAAAAAGACATCAAAGGATTTTTACAAGATTATTCGGGCGAAGACGTTGTTCTTTTGTGGGAGCATTCACAACCACGCAAAAATGCAACACTCTTTACCTGGCTTTTGAAACATGCCGACCAAAAGAAAGAGTACGCAGAGCTTCGCGGTGCAAAATGCACGACGTGGGTACAGGCGCGTGTCCGCGCAGAAAAAGCATCCATTTCACACCGGGCCGTGCAGACGCTGATCGTTTTGTGTGATGGCAATACGCAACGTCTCGCACAAGAAATCCAAAAACTCGCAACGTTTGTCGGTGAGAGAGAGATTACTACCGACGATGTGGAGGCATTGGTCTCTGGTGACGTGCCGGCGGATATTTTTGCAATGGTTGAGGCCATGGCCTCTGCGGACAAGGCACATGCCCTTACGCAACTGCACAAACAAAAACGAGCAAAAGAAGCACCGCAAAAAATTCTTGCCATGTATGCGTATCAGTTACGCATCCTTCTAGCCGTTGGCGATGCCTACAAAAACGGACATCGTGACAAAAATACCATCGCACGCATGATTAAAGCGCATCCATTTGTCGTCCAGAAAGCCTTGCCGGTAGTCCAACGTATTTCACAAGACAGACTACTTCGTGCACATACACACCTCACAATCATTGATCAAGAAACCAAAACAGGGAAACAAAATATTGATACGGCACTGGAATTATTTGTGATGCGGTTTTGATAGAGTTGGTGCTATGCACAAAGAGAGACGCTTTTTGATGAAATTGCTTTACATACAAAAACCGCCACAAGAGGATGTGTGCGGTTTTTGATTTTGTCGTCACAGTAGCGCTATGCTGATGCGTTTTTGATGCGCTTACTTAGGCGTGACTTACGCCGTGCGGCGGTGTTTTTTTTGATGACGTTTTTTGCAACGGCTTTATCCAGTGCTTTTTGTACGCGGATAAAAATCTTTTTTGCATCATCAACGTTGCCGGCATCAAGTGCCGTGATGAGTGCTTTGATCTGTGAGCGGTATGTGCCACGGATGATGCGATTTCTCTGTGCTTTGCGCGCATCAGAGCGCATGGCTTTTTTTCCTGCGTCTTTGATTGGCATAGTGGTTTTTCAAATTTAATAATGGTATGTTTTGTAGATACGAGCAAGAGCGTGCTCCAAAACATATAGTACGTAACGGCTAGATGTAACGTTATTTCATTTAAGCATAAACGCCTGCATTTGGCAAGTGGTTGTGCCTCACACCCAAATATCGCTCACCTCCTCCTCTCAAAAAAGTTGTACTTTTGT
>CAZMCZ010000098.1:0-1508 GCA_964565145.1 uncultured Pseudobdellovibrionaceae bacterium
CATCGTCCTCACTCTTCCAAAATCTTTTTCGCGATCGCCGAATATACCAGTTAGACACATCATCAATAAACGGTGTGATTGCGCGCGTAGCTTTTTGGATATTATAAGATTCCATATACGTGTTCACATCTCTAATCAATTCATGCAAACGTGCGACAATCCACCGATCAAGGATATTTCCGCTCCCCTTCTCCAACATTTTTAATTGATGATCAACGTTTTTTGCCGTGCTTTCCCAACCATCTACATTGGCATATAATACCAAAAACCCATAGCTTTGTCGCAACATGCGAAACGCACCCCGTGTAATTTCCGCCATACCGCGCTCACTAAAGGCAAAGTCATCGGCGGCAACCACTGGTGAGCTCATCAAATAGAAACGCAGAGCATCAGCGCCATACTTCTCTGCCATTGCCATCGGATCCGGATAGTTTTGCAGTTTTTTGCTCATTTTTTTACCGTCTTGTGCCAACGCCGTCCCGTTAACAATCACATTGCGAAATGCCGGCTTGTCAAAAAGAGCACCCCCAAGCACATGGAGATAATAAAACCACGCCCGCGTCTGATCGACACCCTCGGCGATAAAATCTGCCGGAAATCCTGCGAGAAATTTTTTGTCATTTTCAAATGGATAATGCATCTGTGCATAGGGCATGGCACCACTATCAAACCACGTATCCAAAACATCCGGCACGCGCGTCATCGTTCCACGACACTGATCACAGGCAAACGTCACGTCATCCACAATATGCTTGTGCAAATCATCAATCTTCTGACCGCTGGCACGTTCCAATTCCTCCGCACTGCCAAACACTTTTTGAGCATCGCAACCATCACACACCCAAATCGGCAACACACTCGCCCAAAAACGCTGTCGTGAAATAGACCAATCCCGCGCACCCTCTAGCCACTTCCCGAAACGCCCTTCTTTGATATGCTCCGGTGACCAATGAATGTCTTTAGCGTTTTTTAATAGCTGTTCTTTAATCGTTGTTACAGCGACAAACCAACTGCTCGTTGCATAATTGATAAGCGGTGTATCGCAACGCCAACAGTGCGGATAACTATGCTCGTATTTTTCTTTGTGAAAAAGAAGTCCTCGCCCTGCAAGATCCTTAATCACTTCCACATCCGTTGCCTGTGCGTCGTCTTTTGGCTTGACGTGACGTCCCGCAAGCGGAGCACCGACCTCATCTTTTATAACACCATCCATCCCCACATGCTGAACAAACGGTAAGTC
This sequence comes from uncultured Pseudobdellovibrionaceae bacterium, assembly GCA_964565145.1. Classification (GTDB taxonomy): domain Bacteria; phylum Patescibacteriota; class Minisyncoccia; order Moranbacterales; genus JALWEZ01. Next base: position 1,241 of record CAZMCZ010000098.1, read on the forward strand.
TTTTTCTTTCCCTAGTAACATATCATCCTCACCAAATGCCGGTGCAATATGGACCACACCCGTCCCATCGTCCGTCGTCACAAAGTCTGCAGAAACCACTGTCCATCCATTCTCACGGTTTTTCAAGGTCTTATCATTGGCATAAACATCATACAGCGGTTCATACGAAAGTCCAACCAAATCTCTTCCCTTAATAACTTTTAAATTTTCAAATAACTTTTTCTGCCATATTTCTGGATTGCCTGTATTATATTCAGTAAAATCAATG